>CAZNDQ010000010.1:0-21672 GCA_964571825.1 uncultured Planctomycetales bacterium
TCCTGATCCTGCGGTCGACCACCTGGACGCCGACCAACGGCGACGTGATGGGGTTCGAAGTTGTCGCCGTCGTGACACCGAAACTCGCGGCGGACTCGTCCGAGCATACGGTCACGATCGAGCCACGCGACGAAGGCGTCTACCATCCGCCGCTCAGTGCCTATCCGGTGCAAAGCTCGTGGGTGGGCACGGTCGGCGTGGTGCCGGCCGCGGACGCCGAAGGCGTCGAGACGAGCGTCTACCGGATCTACACGCTCACCTACATCCTCGACGGCGAGGAAACGATCCGCAGCGCGGACAGCGCCGTGGTGCGAATCGGCGAGGATGGCGACGAGGTCACGGTGACACTGCCGGCCGCGCCTGTCGGTGCGACCGCGGTGAACATCTACCGTCGCGCGCTGCCGGCGCCTGACGATCCAGACTACGAGGATGCGCTGGCGCAGGCGTCGCAGTACCGTCTGGTCGTGACGTTGCCGCCCGATGCCACGGAGTACGACGACACGCTGCTCGACGTGGCGCTCGGCAGCCCGATTCCGCCGACGTCACTGATCGTCGAATACGCTGGCCCTGACGTGTCGACGGCGAGCAGCACTGCGGAAGCGGTTGCCCCGCCGGCGCAGATCCCCGAGACGCGCCTGTACGTCTACACCTACGTCACGGAGTACGGCGAGGAAGGCCCGCCGTCACCGCCGTCGGAGTTGATCGAGGTCTACCCGGGGGCGTCGGTGACGCTCGAGGCGATGATCGGGAACCCGGACAGCACGCAGTACAACATCACCAGCAAGCGGATCTACCGATCGTCGACCGGCACGAACCTGACCACGTTGCAGTTCGTCGCCGAGATCGACGCGAGCGAGCCAGCCTACACCGACACGCTGCCCGGCAGCGAGCTCGGCGAAGTGATCCAGTCGACCTACTACTTCCAACCGCCGGCGACCTGCCGCGGGATGCGTCTCATGGCCAACGGGATCATGGTCATGTTCGACGACAAGACGATCTATCCGTCCGACCCGTATCTGCCGCACGCCTACGACCCGAACAACCTGCTGACGACCGAGAACGAGATCGTCGGCCTGGGGGTGTTCGGGCAGTCGCTGGCCGTGCTGACCATCTCGTACCCGTATGTGCTGACTGGCACGCACCCGAACGCGCTATCGCTCACGCGCTTGCCGGTGCCGCAGGCATGCTGCTCGAAGCAGTCGATCGTCAGCACGGGCGATGGCGTGTTGTACGCATCCCCGGACGGGCTGATTCTCATCAGCGACGCAGGGGTTCGGAACCTCACCGAAATGATCCTCAACAGGGATCAGTGGCAGGCGTACAACCCGTACACCATGCACGCCTACGTCTACAACAACTACGTCTTCGTCTTCCACGACACCGGGTGCATCCTGTTCAACTTCTCCGGCGCTGCGGCGATCATGGCCGAGATCGACGAGACGGCGGTCGCGGGGTTCTACGATGCCATCCAGGACGCGCTGTTCTACTCGAAGTCGGACGGCATCTACAAGTGGAACGCCGGCGACCTTGTGCCTTACACCTGGCGGTCGAAGATCTTCCAGGTCATCAGGCCGCACAACTTCGGGTGGGCGCAGGTCGAGGCGGACTCGTACCCGGTGACGTTCCGGGTCTACAACGGCATGTCGTCTGACCCGCTGTATTCGTACTCCGTCCCGTCCCGTGAGCCGTTTCGGCTGCCGGCCAACTCGGTGCATCGGGATTGGTATGTGCAACTCGAGGGCACCGCCACGGTGTTCCAGGTGCAGATCGCGGACTCGCAGGAAGAATTGCAGGCGGTGTGATGACAGCACGCGAAACCCGTCGGGACAACCGGGTTCGGGAAAGCGCCTCGCCGGCGATCCCCGATCCGACCACGGCGAACGTGCTCGACGTGCTCAAGAAGATCAAGGCCGCAATCGACTCGCGTGAGGGCAGGCTCGGGAATCCGACGGACGGGTTCGTCTCGTTCCGCGACCTTGTCCGGCTCGGCCTGTGCCGGAACAAGCCTGGCACGCCGAGCTACGGTTCGGGCCTGATCGTCGGCGACAAGGCGTTCCCGGTGGATCCGCTGCCGTACTTCGCCCTCAAGATGTACGCCGGCAGCCAGGACCAGACGCCGCCTCCGAAACCGACTGACCTGCAGATCACGGCGCTGGGCGACATCAACGTGCTCACCTGGGCCGAGAAGGACTACTTCAACCACCACTATTTCCAGGTGTGGCGCAACGGTACGGACGAATTCAGTTCGGCCGTTCTCGTTGGCTCTCCGGTCGGCACGGTGTTCGCCGACATTCCCGGCGCGGGCGCGCACTACTACTGGATCCGCGCCGTTTCGCAAGCCGGAATCGAGTCGATGTTGAATTCGACATCCGGCACCTACGCGGCCTAGCCAACGGCGGTTTTCGTGGCAAGCGTGGCACCCTGTGAGGCGCCATGCTCGTCTACGACCTGGGGCGCGTGTTCCCCTTCGTGCGCAGCCGGATTCCGGGGATGCGGCAATCCGAGGACATGGTCGCGATCGGCTGGCAGGAAGGCGACCGGGTGGTTGCGGGCGTCATCTACGAGGGCTTCAACGGGCACAACATTTGGGGGCACGTCGCCGCAGAGCCCGGCAGCCGGTGGTTGCGCCGCGAGTACCTGCGGGCGTGCTTCCTGTATCCGTTCGCCGTCTGCGGGGTGACGCGCATCAGTGGGTACGTCGAGGCCCGCAACGCGCAAGCGCGCCGGTTCGACGAGCATCTAGGGTTCCGGGAGGAAGCGCGGTTACGCGGCGCAGCCTCCGACGGTGGCGACGTGGTCATCTACGTCATGCGCAAAGAGGACTGCCGGTATGTCTAGGTTCCACACGACCGACTTCGATCTGCTGCCTGAGCGCGCGTTTCGCAGGCGCCCCGGACTGTTCGGGGGGCCGGCGACGCTCGAAGGCAGCAAAGGTACGAACATCCCGGCGCCGGATCCGCGGCTCGTCGAAGCGCAGATCCGCTCGATGGGCATCCAGGACGACGCAATCCAGAAGATCATGGCCAACGCCGAGTCGTTGATGCCGATCCAGCAGGAGCAGATGCAGTTCGGTCTGGATGCGTCCCGGCAGGCGTTCGAGCAGGCGCAGCAGGACCGCGGGTTCATCCTCGACCGCCGCGGCGCGCTCTCCGGCGTGCAGGACATCCTGATCCGCGATGCCACGCAGTTCAACCCCGCCGAGCTCGCCGAGAAGCGTGCCGGGGAGGCGACTGCGGACGTTCGGCAGGCGTTCGCCAACGCGCGTGGGATGACCGAGCGAAACCTGTCGAAGTACGGACTGAACCCGTCGGATGGCCGCTTCGCCGGGATGATGAACAACCTGTCGGTGCAGGAGGCGCTCGCGCAGGCGGGTGCCGCGAACACCGCGCGCGACTCGGCACGGCGGGAGGGCTACGCGCTTACCGACCGCGCCGCCAACGCGCTTGCCGGCTACCCGGCGATGGGGATGAGCGCCACCGGTGCGGCGGCCAACTATGGCGCGTCCGGGCTGTCGCTGGCGAATACCGGCCTGGCTGGGATGAACGCCGGCTACCAGCAGGCGGGGGGCATGGCCGGGCAGATGGGGGCCAACGCCACCGGCATGTACGGCGCGCAGGGCAACTACCAGATCGGCATGGAGCGTGCGGCGGGAGATTCGTTCGGCAACGTGCTCGGTGGGCTCGGCGCGGCAGCCGGCGGCGCAGCACGTCTATGGCCGCTCTTGGCATCCGACCGCCGGCTCAAGACCGACATCGTTCGAGTGGCGCACGACGAGCGCACCGGGCTCGGTATCTACGAGTTCGGTTACGTCGGCATGGACGGTCGGCGCTTCCGCGGCGTGATGGCTGACGAGGTCGAGCGCGTGGCGCCGGATGCGGTGGTGTTCGACGATCTTGGGTTTGCGTCCGTCAACTACGAGATGCTCGGAATCGAATTCTCGGAGGTAGTCTGATATGGCACGTCGTTCGTTTGCCGGCGGGGTCGGCCAGTTCTTCCAGGGGTTCAACCAGTCCTACGACACCATCGGCAAGGTGATGCAGGACTACGAGCTGGCCAAGATCGCGGCGGCCAAGCCCGAGGAATCGCAGGGGTACACGGCTGCCGACGGTCAGCAACTCGAGGCGATCGCCAACGCTCGGGACGCGCAGGGCAACCCGTACTACACGCTGGGCGCCGACGCGCAGGGCAACTACACCGTCACGCCCAACTTCAACACGGACGCGGGCGCGCCGTCGCCCGCCGTGACGATCGCCCGTAAGGGTGTCACCGACTTCATGGGCAAGCGCGTCGAGGGCTCGATGCCCGACGACCAGATCAACCGTGCTCGGCTGTCGGCGATCGCTGACGTGTTGATGAAGTCCGACCCGGCAGCCGCGATTCGGATCCGGCATGATCTGTCGCGCGAGGCGCGCGCGGACAAGGTGATGCAGCGCCAGGAGCAGGAGTGGGCACATAGCGACGAGGATCGCGCGAAAAAAGCGTCCTACGAGACGGCGCGGCAAGAGGCGTTCAACAATTCGATCTACGGTCAGCAGCAAACGGAGTACGCCAACCAGTTGAAAACGTGGCGCGAAGCCATGAAGGCACACGAAGCTTCCGGCCCGGGCGCTGGCCCCGCCCCGCAGCAGCCGGCGCGGCCCGCCTATTCGCTGGCTGACCAGCTTGCCGACCGGGCGTCTATGCTGGTCACGGACGCGCAGCACGGGCGTCTCGATGCGCGCAGCTTCGCCGAGTTCACCGAGCAGATGCGCAAAGCGCAAGACGAGGGGTATGTATCCGCGCTGCGGATGGCCGCCTCCGGTGCGCCGCTCGAGCAGATAGTCGCGAAGTTCAACGAGAGCGGCGCAATCCGGCTCGACCCGAGGGCGATCGTCGCTGACGAGGTCGTCAAGCGCCCCGACGGCGTGTCAACTCGAATCATCAGCGTGCGTGCCCCGGATGGCAGCATCCAGAAGATCGACACGGTGGCCACACTGGATTCGCTCGGTAAGGCCAGCGACGTGTTCACTAGGTTCTTCCAGGGGAAAGCGGACCAGCGAGGGGATGCGCAACTGGAACTGGCGAAGGACTCCGGGCGTCGCGCCGAGCGACAACTCGAACTGTCGGTGAACGCCGATCGCCGTGCGGGAGCGGCGGCTACGCAGACCATCAGCGACAAGAAAGCCCTGATGGACGTGAGGGGGGCGCTGTACCAACAAGAGAACCCGAACGCCACGCCGGCGCAGATCGAAGCCGCACGCAGGGGCGTGCTGAATGTCGGCGACAAGGTAGACGACAAAGTGTCCCCCCAAAGCAAGCTTGCGCGCGAACTGGTCAAGGCCGGCGTCGCGCCCGACGAGATGGCGGCTCTTGAAATGGTGCTGGCCGGCAAGCGCAGATCACCGAATGACATGTACCAGGAGTTCGTCTCCGACGGGATCAAGCAGTACATGCCCGCAGACATGGCCGTGGCCGCGGCCGACAAGACGATGCGCGCGATGGGTTACGAAAAGGTCAACGGGCAGTGGCGCCAGGGCGCAGGCGATACGGGGGGCGGCTCAGCGAAGGCTCGCCCGCCGGCGAAGGGCGAAGCCGTGTACGAACCGAAGACCGACAAGGAGTTCCAGGCGTTGCCGCGTGGCGCGGTCTACCGCGACCCGGACGACAAGAAGCTCTACCGGAAGCCCTGACATGGCCCGCTTCAACGGGATCCCGGTCGACGCCGAGCCGCGGAGCGGCGGCCGCTTCGGCGGCATTGCGATCGACGACACGGCAGGGCGCGGATCCTCGGATGATCCGTCGGAGTTCGACTACCGTCGGTCCTTCGCGATCCCGCAGGAGGACTTCGTCGCGCCTGCAGCGGAGCCCAGCGACGCGCCCGTCGCCGGGGCGGCGCCCCCGGAGCGCACTGTCTCCGGGACCGTGCGCGACTTCGGGATCACCGGGCTCAAGGGGCTTGTCGGGCTCGGCCAGTTCGCCAAGGGGCTTGTCGATCTGACGCCGCTGGGGAATGTGTCGCGGGCCGCGGACCGCGTGCTTGGTATGCCCACCGATGCCGAAGTGATGGCGGACACGCAGAAGGCCCTCGATGCCAAATACTCGGAGCCACAACAAGCGGCGAACCAGGCGGTGGCAAAGGCAGATGGCTTCGTCGGCAAACTCAAGGCAGCCGTCAAACACCCGAGCACGATCGCGCATTCAATCGTCGAGTCGCTGCCGGCGACTATCGCCGGCGGCTTGGTCGGCCGCGGGTTGCTGGCCGCAGCCCCGCGAATCTCCCCGTGGTGGGCAGGCGGCATTGGTGAGGGGATCGTCGGCGCAGGCAGCGCCCACAGTCAGATCGGTGACAAAACCCGCGGCGGCGAAACGAGTATCGGACAGAAGGCCGCTGCACTTGGCTCAGGCGTAGGGACCGCGCTATTAGGCGCAACGAGCGGACGCCTAGCGGCTCGGCTCGGTGTGCCCGACATCGAAACGATGCTGGTATCCGGCAGGCTCACTCCGACGGGGTTGGCGCGCGGAATCCCTGGCGCGGCGATCACCGAGGGGGTGTTCGAGGAATTGCCGCAGTCGATGACGGAGCAGGTTTGGCAGAACCTTGCGACTGGCCGCCCGCTGGGGGAAGGGGTTGGCGGCGCTGGCGCGATGGGGATGCTGACCGGGTTCGGCATGGGCGCTGGCGCTGGCGGGTTCAACGCGGCGGCGTCGTCGTTCACGCGCCGACCGGCGCCTGATGATGGTGCTGGCGGCAGTGCGCGAGCAGAACCAAGGGTGCCGGATGCGCCGGCCGGCGACGGCGGGCCACCGGGCGGCGCCCCTTCCACCAGTCTCGACGCGCGACTCGCCGAGCTCGACCTGCTGTCGATTCAGCGGGAGCTCACGCCCGCGGAGCGCGCCGAAGTGGAAACCTTGGCCGCACAACTCGATGAGGCGGACGATGGGCCGGAAGGCGATGTTCCCCAGGCTGATTCAGGACACGCTCGAGGCGGGCCTGCTGACGCCGGAGCAGGCGTGGCAACTGGAATGGGAGATGGCAGGGCCGGAGCCGACGTGGTCGACGCAGGCGGCGCCGCTGGCCCGACTGGTGCGCCTGCACAGTCTGGATCCGTGCCAGATGCCGGCGCAGTAGCGCCCCTGACCTGGTTCGGGTTTCTCAAGGACATGGGCGTCTCGCCCGCCGCGATCCGCAAGGACACCCCCGCGTGGCGTGTGCTGCGCGCCGAATTCGACCAGCAGCGCGCGGCGGCGAAGCAGGCCGCCGAGAGCATCGCGCCGACGGGCGCCACGCCAGAGGCGGCGCCGACCGACGCCGGCCAGGTCGTCCTGCAGAACCGCGACCGGGCGCGCGCAGCCAGCCTCGAGCAGATGCGCGGCATCGCGGCCGACCCTGACTACCTGCGGCTCGGGCCGAGTCGCAGCCCCGACACCGGCGCACCGATGGTGTTCGCAGTCGGCAATGACACCAGCGCGATCGCGCCCGATGCGTTCGGCCGGGAGGATGTCGCCGTCATGTCCGACGGCCAGCGGGTTCCGTTCCGCTACGCGGTCATCGACGCATCGCGTGTCGAGCCGAGCAACTTCGTGGACGGCCGCGAAAACCCTGCCTTCGGCCAGAACGTGCCGGGGCTGGTCAAGGCGCTGAACAACGGCCGCACGGCGGGGCTGCGCGCCGCCTGGCAGCAGGGCACCGCAGCGCGCTACCTCGAGGAACTGGCGGCGGACACGGCGGCGCACGGTGTCCCCGAGTCGGTGATCCGCGCTACGCCGAATCCGACACTGGTGCGGATCTACTCCGAGGCGAGCAACACGGCGGGCATGGCCGCGCGCAGCCAAGGTCAAGGGCTCGGCATGTCGCCGGCCGAGATCGCCCGGCAGGACGCCGCGTTGATCGACGGCGAGGTACTCGGTGCATACCGCTCGGGCGACGTGGCGGCAGCGGAGAACCGCGACTTCGTCCGGGCGTTCGTCGGCCGGCTCGCGCACGCCGGGCAGGACGTGGCGGGTCTGATGGACCGCGACGGCGCCCTCTCGTCGCTGGGTCGGCAACGATTGCAGGCCGCACTGGCGCAGGCGGCCTACGGCGACACGGATCTGGTCCAGGAGATGTTCGACAACCTGGACAGCGACATCAAGGCGATCGGCGAGGCGATGAAGATCGCGGCGGTGCCGTGGGCCAACATGCGCGATTCGGCGCGATCTGGCGCGATCAGCGCCGAACTGGACGTCACGCCGAATCTGCTCGAGGCGTTGCGCGCGGTGCGCAAGGCGCGCCACGACAAGACGTCGCTGCACGCGATGTTGAATCAGCCGGACCTGCTGACTGGCCAGCCGTTCGATCCGATGACCGCCCGGCTGCTGCGGTTCTTCTACAGCGGCGAGTACCTGACGCGCCCGGTCGGTCAGCAGCGGCTCGCGGAGATCCTGAGCGACTACGCGCAGGCGGCGATGTGGTTGGGCAACCAGCGCGATCTGCTGACCGGCGAGACGGTGACAGCGCGGGAGATCGTTGAGACAATCCTCGCAGGGGGTGAACATGGACGACAAGCCGAGCAAGCCCAAGCCGCTGCGAGCGAGCGAGAACCCGCTGGCGGCAGCCCTGCTGGGGGCGATCCTGGTCAAGCACGGGCGGCAGCACGACGACCAGCTGATGCAGGACGCGGGGATGGACCTGGTGCGGATCGCGGAGCAGAACAGCCCGCAGGGGATTCGACTGCCGAAGGTCGAGAAGAAGTCCGGCTGACGCCGGACGACTTCGACCTCGTAGGTCAGACGACCGAGGAAGTCTCCGAGCAGGAGGCGCAGCGGCGCCAGGCCGAAGCGCAGCGCCAGCAGGAAGCCGAGGAACAGGCGCGCCGGGAGGCGGCGCCATCGGCAGAGGACTTCGTGCTCGCTGGATCCGAGCGGGCGGCCGATCAGGCTGCGGCGCGCGGGCAGATGGATCTCGCGCCGGTCGATACGGCTGCCGCCCAGGCCGCGACCTCGCCCAAGAACGACCTGCCCGAGCCGACCGGCCAACGAGACAGTCGCGGCCTGACCGCCGCCGACCGCTATGCGCAGAAGATCGATTCGGCCGCCTCCGAGCTTGCCGGACAGATCGTCGAGGAAACGAAGGACGGCGACTACGACGGCTTGCTGGCGACGATCAAGCGTTGGGCGAAGGATGCGAAAGTCGCTGCCGATGATCTGCGCGCGGCCGTGCTCAAGGCGCTCGACAAGATAGACGCGCCGGTCAAGCAGAAGAACGCGATC
Source organism: uncultured Planctomycetales bacterium (assembly GCA_964571825.1). Taxonomy (GTDB): domain Bacteria; phylum Planctomycetota; class Phycisphaerae; order UBA1845; genus CAZNDQ01. The sequence continues at coordinate 9,229 of CAZNDQ010000010.1, forward strand.
CAGCTGGCGCTGAATCCGGCGAGGATGGTGGCGCAGGCAGAGAAGGCCGAAACCTTCGTTCCGGCCCCGGACGGATCGCTGGACTACGGTGAGATCACGCCAGAGATGGGGCGCAAGATCGGGAGGCAGGCCGGCAAGATCAGGCTGACCGAAGCGGGCGCCCAACATATTGCCGAGCGCCACGGAAAAGAGTTGCTTGCCGCCGGCCATGCTTCGATCGAGGAATACGTCTCAGATGTCGCGAAGGCGTTCGACGCAGCGGCGCAGCCGAGACACTCAACGGCTATCGTTCTCGTGAAGCGACTTCCCGGGCTCGATCGACTGCTGTTCGTGAACCTCGAGCCATCGCAGAGTGGCGAATTCTATGTGGCGCGTACCGGCTACGAATCGACGCGAAGCGTGTTCGAGCGGCGTGTGCAATCGGGGGCGTTGAGGCTGCTATGGGAGGCCAGCGCACGGCCTGCGGATTCTTCCGGTGAGACTCCCTCGTTGGCTGTATCGCCCCAAGATTCCCGGGGGGCGGTCACGAACGCTTCGAGCCAGAGCAGTGATCGAATGATAGCCCCGGACAGGGCGAACGGCAAGGATGGCGCATCGATCGCCCGGGAGATCGCAAAGGCGCGCCCGTTCGATGACGCTGCGCAGGTGCGTACCGCGGCGCGAGAAGCGATCACGGCGCAGCTTGGCACGCAGCCTGTCGACGATCTGATCGAAGCGATCCACGAAGGGCAGTACGAAGGCATCGCGGCGCTGGGCGCCTCGCTGCCAGTGCCGGTCACCGAGGATCAGGTCGGCGTCGAGTTGTCGAATCGTGCCTTCTCCGGCACGTCTCATACCCCGGAACGGCGCGGGCGCGGCGCGCGACGCGAGTACGTCAGGCTGCTGGTCGATGCCTGGCGTCGGGCCGAGCAAGCTGCGGCGGCGGATCCGCAGGCGATGGCGCGGATCACGGCCGAGTTCGAGAAGCTGCGCGACGGCTATCTGAGCCGGCTCAAGGCGTACCTGTCCGCGCACGGCAACGTCGCATCCGCGATGATCGCTGGCCCGGCACGGTTCCCGACCGAGGCGAACCGCAAGCGCAGCGCCACGGCAGACCGGCGCGCGTCCGAGGCGAACGACTTTCTGCGCAAGGGCGCCGAACGACTGCTGCGGGCCGCCAAGGCGCCCGTGGATCGCGCCCCGGAGTCCGAAGTCGAGCGCATCCGGGCAAACCTGGCCGCGCGCGAGGCGCAGCAAGAGCGGATGAAGGCGGCCAACACGGCGCTGCGCGCTGGCGACGACGCGGCGCTGCGCGGCCTTGGCTTCGACGACGCGGAGATCGCCCGGCTCAAGACGCCAGACTTCGCCGGCCGTACCGGGTTCCCCGGCTACGCGCTGACGAACAACAACGCCGAGATTCGACGCCTTCGGGAGCGGCTCGAACAGGCCGAGCAGCGCGCGCAGGCGGCGCAGGCAGGCCCGACCAGCGAGGTCGTCGCCGGCGTGCGCATCGAAGAAGACGCCCAGGCCGACCGCATCAAGCTGATCTTCGACGGCAAGCCCGACGAGGAAACCCGCGCCGCGCTGAAGGCTGCTGGGTTCCGATGGGCGCCGTCGGCCGGCGCGTGGCAGCGGCAACTGACCGACAACGCCCGGGCTGCGGCACGGCGCATTCTCGACGCGCGTCGTGCGGGTGACGATGCCGCGGACACGCAGGCAGATGCGCCGGCGTTCAGCCGCCGCGGCTGGCGCGCGGACTTCCCCGACGCGGTGCTCGGACATCGGCAAGGCGTCGTCCATGCGCATCCAGACTATCAGGCCGCGAAGGCCGGCGACGACCGGGCCGCGCTTCGGCTCGCGCGCGACATGGCGACCGACGACTACGTCGCCGCGATCCGAGGCGCGCTGCCAGTCGACGCTCGCCCGACGATCGTGCCGGTCCTCGCAGTCGAAGCCGCGGGCAACAACCGGATCCCCCTCGCGATCGCCAAGGTGCTCGGCGACAAGCTGGGGCTGCCCGTCGCCACGAACATCGTGCAGGCGCGAAAGGTCAGCCGCGGCGGAAGTGACGGGTTCCATCGGCTCGCCAATCCGCCGAACTTCACTGGCCCAGTGGTGGCCGGCGACTACCTGATCCTCGACGACACGCTCACGCAGGGCGGCACGCTGGCACAGCTCAAGACGCACATCGAGGACAATGGCGGGCGGGTGCTGCTGGCCTCGGCCTTGACCGGCAAGGCGTACAGCGCCAGAATCGCTCTCTCCAATGAGCGCCTCACCCAACTCCGTGAACGCTACGGCTCGATCGAACCGTGGTGGCGAGACACGTTCGGTTACGGCTTCGACGGGCTCACCGAATCCGAAGCTCGATTCATCCTCTCGCTCAGAGATCGTCCGGGATCTGACACCCTCCGAGATCGAGTCGTTGCAGCGCGAGTTCGCGGCGTCGGCGGCGTGGATGGACGAGATGATTCGGACGGGCGAGATCAACCGCCTGTAGCGAGTCGTCGCGCCACCGAACCGGCGACCGCGCCCTATGAAACCGACCTGTTCGGAAACCCCTTACCCGCGCTGCCGCGAAGGGCTCGAGCAGCCCGACCCGACCGCGCCGGACTACCTGGGGACGTACAGCCCGCCGCCGCCGTACAGGACACGGAAGCGCCGGCCGGCGACTACTTCACCCGCACCATCGTCGGAGTCACCGCGCACCGGAAGCTCGGCGCCAACCGAATCCTGACACCGGGCGACGCCGCCCGCGCGACCCGATACCTCTACCGATCCGCCGTCGAGCGATTCGACGGCATCGTCACCGACGCCGCCGGCAAGCCGCTCGCAGTCATCGGCGGGTTCAAGGGCGCCCTCACACAGACCGCCGTGTACCCGGCAACGCTGGTCGGCGAGGCGGTGCGCATCCCCGGCGCGGCGCGCATCTGGTTCTCGCACAACCATCCGAGCGGCAAAGCCGAGTTGTCGGCGGCTGACCGGATGCTCCACCAGACCGTCGCCGACGTGTTCCGCGGCAGCGGGATCGAACCGATGGGCCTGCTGGCCGTCGCCGGCGACCGCTTCGCCTATCAGAGTGCGGAACCAGGCGGCGATGCAACCGCGCACGAACCGATCCCAGCGTCGGACAGCGCGGCCGAAGGCGCGCGAAAAGGGCGCAAGATCGCGGCGCCATCGCCGGATGGCGTGACGGTCCCTGTGATCGAGCGGGAGATCGCTCCCGATTCCGACGTCTCTGGGCACGTCATCAGCGCGCCGAGCGACGCCATCGATATTGGTCGCGTGTTCTACGATCGGGCGAAGGCGCCCGGGTTGATGCTGGTCAACGCGCAGCATAGGGTCATCGGCTGGGTGCCGCTGCCGACGAACACGATGGGCGACCTGCGCAACACCGGCGGGCTGCACGCAATCTACCGGGCTGTGAGCGAGTCGAACGCCGCCGGCGCAGTGCTCGTCCACGGCGGCGAACCGGCGCTGTCTCAGACGGTCGGATGGCGCCAAGTCACGGTCGCGCAGAACATCGGCGCGGCTCTCGACAAGATCGACGCGAGATTGCTCGACTCGGTCGACGTAGTGCGCCGCGAGTCGGCGGCCAGTCGTGGCGCAGGACTCTCCGCGGGGCCGGTCTACGCGCGCGGCCAGTCGGCGCAACCCGGCGGCCTTCCAGTGCGCCGCGTCACCGCGATCGCCGCCGCGATCAGCCGCGCCTGGACGAATCCGCCCGAGGTCGTGGTGATCGCGGACATGCAGGACGCGCGGGTGCCGCAGCGCGTGCGCGACTACGACGCCGAGCAGCGTTCGCAGGGCGCCGGCGAACCGGAGGGGTTCTTTCTCGACGGCAAGGTCTACCTGGTCGCCAGCCAGATGGCGACGCCGGCCGACGTGGTGCGAGTGCTGGCGCACGAGGCACTCGGGCACTACGGGCTGCGCGGCCTGTTCGGCGGCGAGCTCGGCCGCATCCTCGACCAGATCGCCGCCGTGCGCCGCAAGGACGTGGCCGCCAAGCTCGAGGAGTACGGGCTACCTGCCACCGTCGAAGAAGCGAGGGACGTTCTTCGCAAGCGGAACCCTGCCCTGGTTGGGGTGGAATTGGAGCGTCGCGCGCGCGAGTTGGTGAACGCAAGCCGCCGGGTCGCCGCCGAGGAAGTGCTCGCGGTCATGGCGCAGACGAATCCCCAACTCGGTTTTGTGCGCAGGGCGGTGGCGGCCATCCGCACCTGGCTGCGCGGGCTCGGGGTGAACCTGCGGATGACCGACGACGAGATCATCCGCAACTTCATCATCCCGGCGCGGCAGTGGGTGATGCGCGGCGGGAAGGCCGGCACGGGGATGCCGGCGTTCTCGCGCTCTGCGATGCCCGATAGGCCGGCTGCGGGGAGAGCCACTGCCGGCCTTACTTCTTCCGCCGCTTCGCGCACCCGCGACGGAGAAGGAGCGGGATCGGATGCCAATATGCCCCCAAATGGCGAAGAGGGCAATCCCGTGTTCTCGCGCACCACCCTAGGCGCCCGGCCCCCGACGCAGCAACCGCCCACGAACCGCTGGCAGGCCGCCAAGCAACGGGCGATGGATCTGACCAGTCCCGAGGCGCTGGACAAGCTGATCTACGAGCTGCAGGACAAGTTCATCGACTTGAAGCGGGTGCGCGACCACATCAAGGCGCTGGGCGGCACGATCACCGATCTGAACGACGCCTACCTCGGCGAAGAGCTCTACCACAAGAGGGTCGCGTACCGGACGCAGAAGTTTCTCGAAGACGAGTTGCGCCCGCTGCTGGCGCACATGCGCACGGCTGGCGTGACGATGCCGGAGTTCGAGCGTTACCTGCATGCGCGTCACGCGCCGGAGGCGAACCGCGTGCTGGCCGAGCGCAACCCGAACCAGGAGACGATTGACGCGAAAAGGCTCGACGCAGACCGCGTCGTGCGCGACCTTGAGCTTGACCTGCAGCGGGCCGAGGCCGCCGGCACGGCCACGAAGGTGATCCGCGATGCGCTCGACCAGGCGCGGACCGAACAAGCCCGCTGGCAGCGTGCACAAGCCTTCCGCGGATCCGAGGACGACCGGACGGCGCTGTCCGGGATGTCGGACGACGAGGCGCAGGCGGTCATGGACGGGCTCTCGCCGGCCAAGCGGGCGCACCTCGAGGCGCTTGCCGCGCGCGTCGACGCGATCAACACCAGAACGCTCGATGTGCTCGAGCGTTACGGGTTGATGGAGAAGTCCGAGCTCGAGCGCTGGCGGGCGACCTACCAGTTCTACGTTCCCCTTCACAGGGACGACGCGCATCCCGACAGCGTGTCACACCCGATCGGGCAGGGGTTCAGCGTGCGCGGGTCGGCGTCGAAGACGCGCACCGGCTCGACGGCCAGCGTGACGAACATCCTCAGCCACGTCGCCATGCAGCGCGAGGCGGCGCTCACGCGCGGCGAGAAGAACAACGTCGCCAAGCAACTCTACCTGATGGCCGCGCAGAACCAGGATCCCGATCTCTGGACGGTCGAGAAACCGAAGCGCACCTACTACGACGCCGAGACGGGAACGGTCATGCACGGGGTCGATCCGGCGTACAAGAGCCGTGGCGACGTGCTGATGGTCCGCATCGGGGGGAGGGACACGGCGGTCGTGTTCAACGAACGCAACCCGCAGGCGATGCGGATCGTCGACGCGATGAAGAACCTGGACCTTGGCGACGTCGGGCCGGTACTCGGGGCGGTCGGCAAGGGCACGCGGTGGATCGCCAGTGTCAACACGCAGTACAACCCGGTCTTCGGCGCGATCAACTGGACGCGCGACGTGCAGTTCGCGATGCTCACGCTGTCCACGACGCCGATCGCTGGCAAGCAGGCCCAGGTAGCCGCAGGCGTGTTCCCGGCGATGCGCGCGATCTACCGTTCCGTGCGCGGCAAGTCGGCGCTCGACGCCGAATGGGCGCGACTGTGGCAAGAGTTCCAGGAGGCAGGCGGGACGACCGGCTACCGCGACCTGTTCCGCGACGTGAACGACCGGGCGAACGCCTTGGCGCGCGAGCTCGCTGCGCTCGACCGTGGCGACGCCAGCAAGGCCGCTCATGCGTTCGTCGACTGGCTCTCGGACTACAACGAGACGGCAGAGAATGCGGTGCGCCTGGCAGCCTTCAAGGTCGCCCTCGACTCCGGGATGACCAAGGAACGCGCCGCCAGCCTGGCCAAGAACCTGACCGTCAACTTCAATCGCAAGGGGCGGCGCGGGCGCGAAGCGAACATGCTGTATGCGTTCTTCAACGCCTCGATCCAGGGCACCGCGCGGATGGCCGAAACGCTGCGCGGCCCGGCCGGCAAGCGGATCATGGCTGGCGGCGTCCTGCTCGACCTGCTCAACACCCTGCTCGGCATGGCTGTCATGGGCGGCGGCGATGGCGAAGACGACGACGAATGGGAGAAGATCCCGGAGTTCGTGAAAGAGCGCAGCATCATCGTTCCGGTGTCCGGCAAGGACTACCTCTCGATCCCGATGCCGCTCGGGTTCCATTTTCTGCCGAACATCGGCCGCCTGGCGGTCGAGTTCATGGTGGGCGGCGCAGAGAAACCTGCCGGCCGGCAGGTCGGCGAGTTGTTCGCGGTGCTCGCCGATGCGTTCAACCCGATTGGGGGGTCGACGAGTTTGGCGCAGTTGGCTGCGCCGACAGTGCTCGACCCGGCGGTGGCGCTGCTCGAGAACCGCGACTGGACGGGGCGGACGATCTACCGCGAGGACCGAAGCGCGATGGACCCGACGCCTGGACACCAACGGACCAAGGACACCGCCTCGGCGCCCAGCAAGGCCGTCGCGCGCGCGTTGAACAGGATCACCGGCGGGACCGAGTATCGCCCCGGCGCGGTCAGCTGGACGCCGGACCAGATCGACTACGTCATCGGGCAGCTGACCGGCGGGGTGGGTCGCGAGACGCTCAAACTGATGCAGACGGTTGCCGCGCCGCTGACGGGTGACGAGTTGCCTATGCACAAGGTGCCGTTCGTTGGGCGCATCGTAGGGACGACGCGGGGCGTGTCCGGGCAGTCGGAGCGGTTCTACGAGAACGTGCGCGAGATCAACGAGGTCGAGAACGAGCTACGCGGCCGGGCGCGGGCCGGCAAGGACGCTGATGCGATCCTGCTCAGCGAACCGCTGGCCGAGTTGATCGGCATGAACAAGGCGGTCGACCGGCGGATCCAGGTACTCAGGAGGCAGCGCCGGGCCGTCGTCGAAGCCGGCGAACCGGGCTACAAGGAGCAGTCGCGCGAGATCCAGGAGGCGATCGGCGAAGCGATGGGGCAACTGAACCGCGAGGCCCGCGCCGCGCGTCAGCGGCGCCCTGCGGCGGAACGGTAGGAGGCCGGCCGTTTCACAGGTGCAATTTTGGTCATGACCAAAATCCAGCGCCGATCGAGCGCTGCGAATCAATGACTTAGACTGCACGCAGGCTGACGGAACATCTTCTCCAGCGATGCGCGGCACCGCATGGTCGTTCTCGTAGCCGAGGTTCGCATCGTAGAACGCCTTGTTCCCGCACCTGTCGCATATCCGGTAGTCGGCGGCGGCCATCACGCACCTCCAAGCGATTCACGGGCGCGTTCGAGCGCCGACTCAAACTCATCCCAATAGGATTGCAGCGCGAAGCGCCCCATACCATCCGGCGTGTCATATTCCTCGGCTTCGCCGGATAGCCTGTTCGCGGCAGCGACGAGAAGCCGTAACTTCCCAAACGCGATGTAGTTTGGGACGGCCAGCACAAGCAACTGACCGCCGACCGGAGTGTTGTTGCACGCGTCGCAGCAGTCCTCGGAGCGCAGGGTCATTGAGAAGTCGTCGTGCTGCCGCCATAACGCGCCACAGTCCTTGCAGTAGTGCGTCGGGGACAACATCGGGTGGTGCGTGGCCATCATCCAATCCTCAGGTTCGTCGGCATCCGCAACTGGTGCGGCTCGATCTTGTCCTCGGTGGCGCGGAGGTAAATCACGATCTCGCCGGATGGTGAGTGCTGATGAAAGCGCAGCTTGTAGATGGTCGCCTCGGCATCGGCCAGCCTGTGCGTCAGCCACTCGATGTGATCGCGCAGTGCGTCGAGCTTCTGCTCCGCAGTAGAATCGTTCCAGTTGCGCACCTTCACCGCTTGCGTGCCGTAGAACGCGGCGCCGGTTTCGTTCATTTCGTTCATGGGTGTTCCTTGTCGGTGTCTTTGAGTGATTCGATTTCGCGCATGATCCGTTCTTGACTCATCTCCGGTTCTGGCGAAAACGCTTTGTTAAAGTAGTCGAGGACCAGCGTCGCCACGTCGGCACGAATAGTCTGTATCAGTCGCTGGCGCAACTCCCACAACGCCTGCTCCGTATACAGCGGCATCAGACAAGGGCCGTCTGGGTTCGCACTCATGCGGACCAGATGCTTGCCGGTACGACTCAGCACGTCGAGATGATCCGGCTGGACGTAGGCGACCGGCCTGATTGGATTGGTGCTCATTTCTGCTCCTTCGTCGCAGGCCCCTTCGGCATGTCGGCCCACGCGAGCACGTCGACCGCGTCGTACTCATCATCGACCCATTTGTCGCCGAGAAACCACGCAATGTAAATTGACTCGTATGCGCAGCGCGTCTGCACGATCTTCATTTTTCCGTCGTCTGGCAGACGATCAGAAACGTCGACCCAGGTGATGGTCTCGTTCATGTCGTCAACTCCCTGTGGATTCGCGCGACGCGCGCCGCCGTGCGCACCGTCACTGTCTCGGCTCCGAACTGAAGGTAGCGGTTCCGGTAGCCCATCCGCGCCGCGAGGAACGCCTCCGTGTAGCCTTCCTCGAGCAGCTCGGCGATGAGCTGGTGTGTGCGCCTGGCGCTCGTCAGTGCTCGATCAGACGCCTGTGCCTTGCCGACGGCGAGAATCAGCCGCTCGGTGCGGGCGCGGATGCGCTTCTTGCGTCCGGTGCGGATGTCCTGCAGGACCGTCTCCGCTACGTCACTTGCGGCTGCTACTGCGCGCCGGCCGACGCCGGCCCGCGAAAGCTTGCGCAGGTGCGCCCTGGCGCGGTCGGCAGGCACGATGCCGTTCCAGTCGCCGGCCCGGCGCGCAGCAATGCGCTCGCGTTCGTACCTGGCGTTCGCCGCGCGACAGTCGGCGCAGCGACAGCCGGCGAGGTAGCGCAGCCGATCGCCGTGCGGGCGCTCTGCAGCGAGCTCTGCGATCGGGCGCAGGCCGCGGTCGCTGATGATTGGTTTCATGGATTACTCGCATGGGGTTGCAATCTCGCTGTAGTAGCCTTGCTCCATGTCGTTCTCCTTATCAAGCGCCGGGCCATAACCCGGCGTCGGCTCCGCTTCCAGCGCCGCCTCTATTGATGTGGTCATCCATTGTTGGGCGTCTCACAATCGCACCCGTCCTCTGCGCAGCCGTATTGCTTGTCGTGTGCATCGATGCTGTGCCCGCACAGGCGGCATAGGTTCGGCGTTGTCTTGATCCCGTGCGCCCGCTCAACGGCACGCGCTACCCATCTGCCGTAATCTGGCAGCGTCCATGCCCCCTGCTGCCATATCGGCAGCAACGCGGTAATGTCGGCATCGGTCAGCGGCGTTTGCGCTCGATACAGTTCGACCGCCCCAGGTCTTCCGCGCCCCATTTCGTCCGTGCGCCAAAGGCAACCGCCCCACAAGTAGGCGGCAGGCTCCCTTGCGGCATCATTCGCCGACGACAGAACAGCCCGCGCCTCGTCGCAGATCGCAGGCCATTGGCCTGCTTCATTCATGCGTGTCAGCATGCGCTGCATCGTTTCCCGCCAGTCCGTCCCGGCAACTGGGGTCAATTCGGCTATTCGGTCTTTCGCGGCGCTCAACTGGGCTAGTAGCGAGGTGACAACCCCCTTGCATTCCATGAGGTCGTCGTACTCTTCGCCGGTCAGTGTCACCACGTCAAGCTTTCGCGACATTGTCTTTCTCCTCAGGCATCACTTCTGAAGTGCCGCCATTGCCATCGTGGCAGCGGCTCGCAGTCGGTCAGTCATCGCATGCTCCTGTGATACTCGGACAGCGCGCTATTGACGATCAGCAGCAAGTCCTCGACTTCGCCGCCGTGCAATGCTTCGCGCACCATGTCGAGCGCGCCGACTAGCTTGGCGTTGGCCTCACGCAAACCTCTCACCTCATCCTTCGCAATGGCGTCCACTTCTCGCCAAGCGCGCTCGCACTCGCGCCGCAATTCTCCGAGTTCTAGCCGAATGTTGTCGCAGTTTGGACAGCGCGTTGCATCTGATTCCAACGCATCAAGAAGGTCTGCGATTACGGATAGGTATCCATCCTTGTCAGCATGAACATCAATTCCGCGATTTGCGGCCGCAGTCAACCAAGCATGCGCGCGTTTACGCGCAATCCTCACCGCCATGTTTCCAGCCTCCCCGTTGCCCACTGCCACAGGAACCACAGCCCTATCGCAAGCTGAATGAGCGTTACCCGGCGACAGCCTGTCGCCGCTCATGGTAGATATCGGACAACTCCGCCCGCTGCCCCTCGTCGGCCACGCTGCCGATCAGATCCGCAGCCAGATCAAGCGTGTCGTGCGACTGCGCTTTTTCGAGCGCGTCGCGGACTTGCGCATACGTCGCGGCCGGCGGCTGGGCGTCATCGGCGGCCGGCGGCGCGGGTTCGGCCTTCGCCGGCTTCGCGCGGCGCACGCGCTCGTTGATCGATTCGACGGCGGCCGGGGCGACCTCGACCGCCGGCCCCATCTCGACGATTCGCTCGGCCTCGTCCTGGTCGTAGATACCGGAGAAGCCGAACGCGAGCCGCGCGCACTGGATCAGCGACTTGTGCCGCAGCATCCGCCGAGGGTGCGAGCGCCAGGGCGCAACATCGCGCCGGCACTCGGCCATGTGCTCGCGGACGCGAACGGGGTGCGAGCGGTCCTTGCGGTAGATGACGCATTCGATCCATGCCGGCATCCCGTGGTCGTCGAGCGGACCCTCGACAAACTCGATGCCGTCAAGCTGCGGATGCTCGTTGATGATCCGCGACCAACCGTCGACGCCGACGACCGGAACGATGCCGTTTTGCCGGTCGGGGAAAGCGTAAATCTCCTTGGTCCACGGGTTGAGCTTGTGTTGTTCGGCGACGATCAACAGCGCCATCATCTGCTCGTTACTGACCTCACCTTTGAACGCGGTCGCCTTGATCGTCGCCAACATCTTCTGCGGCTCGACGCCAAAGCGCATCGCCATACGAGCCAACAGCGATTGGCCTTGCGGTGCTTCGATGACTGCGGACATGCGGATCTCCCTCTAGTAGTTGTCGAACGTGAGCGCCCACCTAGGCGCGGAAATCGGTTGCACGAGTTCGTCGTAGCCCGGCCACGCGCCAGCGTCGAGGCATTGCCGGTAGCGCGCCATTGCCTGATTGACCAGTCGCATCCCGGCGCGGATCGCGTCGGATTGCAGGACGTAGCAGCCCACGCCGAACGGCGCGTCGTTCTCGACCGCGACGAACGCGAAGAACGGCGGCGAGCGGTCCAGAACCGACTCATGCGCGAGCCAATAGAACGCCGCTTGCAAGTGGTACTGATACGCTCCGATCTCTCGTCTGAAACCATCAGGCGAGGCGTTGCGCGTCGTCTTGAGGTCGCCGATCCCTCCGTCCTCGCGCAGCGCATCGAACCGCGACTTGCACGGTACGTCGAGGTGCCCATCGCGCCAGAACAGCGATACCTCGCGCCGGCCGGCGAGTAGTTCGACCGCGGCTGGGTGCGCGAGGACCGCGTCGGCGCAGCGGCGCACACGGTCATACGTCGCAGCGTCGAATGCCTGGCAGCCGGCGTGTCGCGCGAGCCACTCGTCGCGCTCTGACTTGCCGGCCGCACTGCGCGAATTGAACGCTGGCATGACGACGATCTCGTCCGACCTGTGCGGCTCTAGGACGAGCGTATGCACCGCAGTCCCAAAGCGCATCGCGTCCGTCGGCTCGCTCTGCTGCGTGCGCGCCAGTCGGTAGTGCGCTGGCGACCGAAGCAGTTTCTTAGCGCCGCTGGCGCTGAGCGCTTCGGCCGCGTGATAGTCGGCCGCCGGCATGTCGAGGCGCAGTTCGCCGGTCATAGCATCGCGGCCGCGACCATCACAACCACACCGATGATCGCACCGATGGCGACGCCGGCCGCCAGCTGGTCGGCGATCTGCGACCAGGTGGGCCGGCTCTCGACGCTCAGGCGCGCGTAGGGGTGCAGGTCGGACAGTCGACGCGGCGTCGGGCGCGGGCCGCGGGAGTGGGCGCTGCTGATGATTGGTTTCATTGGATTCCCCAAGCTCATCGCGACACCCCGCGTGCCTCGATCTCGGCGCAGACACGCCGCAGTTCCGCTGCCTGCCAGCGGCGCTCAGCTTCCCGCGCCGTGTTCGCCGCCCACGCCGCCGCCGCCGCCGCCTCCGCCGCCCAAGCCGCCGCCGCCGCCGCCTCCGCCGCCCAAGCCGCCGCCG
>CAZNDQ010000011.1:0-21483 GCA_964571825.1 uncultured Planctomycetales bacterium
CGGCACCAGCCCCGAGTTCTTCGAAGTCTTCAGCTACCAGGCCGCCTCCGGCACCACCTTCCGCCGCGACGCCGTCATCGGCAGCTCGCGCGTCTGCGTCCTCGGCTCCAAGCTCGCCGACGAACTCTTCGGTGAAAAACCTCCGGTCGGAGAGAACATCCGCATCGGCTCCCTCGAGTTCGACGTCATCGGCGTCATGGACAAAAAGGGCATGGTCGGCTTCATGAACTACGACGAGCAGGTCTACATCCCCGTCAGCCGTGCCATCCGTATGTTCAACCCCCAGTCCCTCACCAGCATCGGCGTCCGCTCGATCGCCACAAGCGACATGGACGAGGCCAAGGAGAGCATCGCCGGCACCCTCCGCCGCCGCCACGCGCTGCAGATCGGCGAGGAGGACGACTTCAACATCACCACTCTTAGCGAACTCTTCAACACCTTCAGGAAGAACGTCCGCGTCATGGAGTCGGTGCTCTTTGCCATCTGCGGCATCAGCCTCCTTGTCGGTGGCTTCGGCATCATGAACATCATGCTCGTCTCCGTCACCGAGCGCACTCGCGAGATCGGCGTTCGCATGGCCGTCGGCGCCTACCGCAGCGACATCCTCGTCCAGTTCCTCGCCGAGAGCAGCATGATCTGCATCGTCGGCAGCCCCCTCGGCATCCTCGCCGCCTGGATGGGCAACGAAGTCATCAAGGCCAAGCTCGCCCCGCTCGTCCCGGTCGTCGCGCTCAACGTCGTGCTCCTGGCCGTCGGCGTTTCCATCGCCACCGGGATCCTCAGCGGTCTCTACCCGGCCTGGCGCGCCAGCCGGCTCGACCCCGTCGAGGCGCTGCGGTATGAATAACGCTCCGACGCGGCCCCGATCCCGTCACGGAGGACGCACATGCCACGCTCGCTGCTGGTGACTTTCGTACTGTCGTTACCACTTGTCGCCGGCTGCATCGGCCTGCCCCCCGGCGCCATCGAGCAGGTCCGTTCCGCCGAACGCGAGTACCGCGACGGCCGCGCCGAAAACGCCGAAAAAATCGCCACCACCGTCATCGACAAATACCCCTGGTCGGGCGGCACCGCCGAGGCCTACTACATCCGCGGCCTCGCCCGCACGCGGCGCGGACGAGGCGAAGCCGCCAGAAAGGACTTCGACGACGCCATCCGCCTCGCCCTCCGCGCCGATCTCAAAGCCTATGCCGCCGCCGCCGCCGCCATGCAGTGGCAGACCGAGGGCGACTACGCCCAGGCCAACCGCTCCTACGAACGCGCCCTCGACCTGCTGCCGCCCGACCGCGACCAGAGCGAAATCCTCTATCGCTACGGCGTCAGTCTGATGCGCGCCGGCCGCTGGGACGACGCACGCGACGTGTTGCGGCGCGCGCGGCGCGACCATCCACACGGAGACTTCGCCGCCGAGGCCGCCCGTTGGGCCGACTGGTCACACGATTACTTCACCATTCAGTGCGGCATGTTCTCGGCCGTCGCCAACGCCCAGCGGCTCGTCCGCAACCTCCGCAGCGCCGGCATGGAGCCCACGCTCGTCAGCGAACGCGGACGCGGCTACGCTGTGCGCGTCGGCCAGTTCCCGGACTACGCCAGCGCGGCCGGCGCCCTTCCGCGCGTCCGCCGCATCGTCGCCGACGCCTTCATCTGCCCCTGACCGCGCGCACCCGCACGTTCGCGCCCGACCCGCGCTTTCTCTTCGCTGACGCGCTGCGCATTCACGGATGCCGCGCCGGCAAACGGACGTGCGCCACCCGCACAATCCGCACCACCTCCATGTTATCCGGCCGCCGCCAAACTTCCTTGCACGAAGCGTTAATTGCCCATCCGCCCCGGACCGATCAGTTCCCGGGAAAAGGCGAGTCCGTCGAGCGCACGTAGGGCCGCGGAGCGGACTCTAAAGGGGAAGGGAAAGAAGCCATGTCACAAACGCTCGAAGTTCTCGGTCGCGGTCTGATCGGTGATCTGTTTGAAGCCGTCCGCTTCGTTCTCCAGCCCGACTGCGCCGATGCGGACCGCCCGCAGGATGCGGACGCTCCGCTCGATCTCAATGACGACCAGCGACTGCTCGAACGTGCCATGCATCTGCTCGCCACCCACGAGCACAGCGATACCATGCACGCGGCACGGCTTTTCGACCGCGTCGTGCAGACCGACCCGCGCGCCGATTGCGCCCACATCGGCCTCGCTTGCGTCGCCGACCGACTGGGACAGCCCGTACGCGCCGCGCAGCACCTCGACGACGCGCTCGCCGCCGGCTGCGACCACGGCGTCATCCTCTTCGCCCGCGGCGTCATCGGTGAAAAACAGGGCCGACCCGACGAGGCCGTCGAGTTCTATCGCCGCGCCGTCCAGCGCTGCCCCGGCCTGCGCAACGCACGCGAGCGGCTTGCCGCCATCGCCTTCCTCAACGACGATCCGCAACGGGCAATCCCCGAATACCGCCTGCTCAGCGCCGCGCGGCCCGACGACCTCCAGACGCGCCTGCTCCTGGCGGCCATCCACCTCCTCGGCGACGACCATCAGGCCGCCATCGACGAATACGAAGCCTCGCTCACCATCGAGGCCGACAGTTGGCAGGCCCCCAGCGAGGAAGCACTCGCCTACGAAAAGGAGGGCCAGCTCGACGAGGCCGTGATCTGTCTCCAGCAGATCATCGAGTCGCAGCCCGACTGCCCCGACACCCACCTCAAGCTCGGTGACATCTACGCCCGAATGGGCCGGCACGATGAGGCCATGGAGCAGTACGCCAGCGCCGTGGAACTCCACCCCGGATTCCTCGAAGGCAACGTCAAGATGGGCACACACTTCCTCCGCCTGGGCCGCTATGGCGACGCCGCCCGCTGGTTCAACCGCGCCGTCGAGATCAACGACACCCTGCTCACCGCCTACGTCGGGCTCGGCGTCTCCCTGCAGCGCGCCGGCTTCGCGCACGAAGCGGAGGAGAGCTTCGAGATGGCCGGCAGCATCGAGCCCAACAGCTCGCTGCTCTTCAGCGAGGCGGCGCGCCTCGGCCTCAAGTCCGCCCTGCTCGAAAAGGCCGCCGGCCTCGACCAGCGCGCCGACGCCGACCTCGGCGCCATGGCCCGACTCTCCGTCGAGACCCGCACCGTCGACGACGTCATGGACCTCATCGACACCATTATCGACCGCGTCCGCATCACCCTGGGTCGCTGCCCCAACCACGCCGAGCTGCACTATCGCCTCGGCCTCCTGCTGCAGAGCCGCAATCGTCTCGACGAGGCGATCATCTCCTTCCAGCAGGCAGTCGCGATCTACCCGCAGTTCTCCAAGGCACTGATCAAGCTCGGCCTGGCCCTCCGCGAAAGCGGACGCGTCGAAGCAGGCAACGCCGTCCTGGCCGGCGCCTTCCGCTCCGACCGCCAGTCCGTCGAACTGCACTACGCCCTGGCGCTGCGCTTCGCCCAGCAGCCGCAGTTCGACTACTGGTGCGCCAGCTACGAGGACGCCTGTGGCGACGACGCCGAGACGCTCGCACCGCGCGCCAACCTCAACCTCGCCCTGACCAACGTCGGACTGATCGAGAGCCGCGATCTCCTCTCGATGCTCACCGCCGGTCGCCCCGCCCAGCGCCGCTGGAGCAGCCACGGCCACTCGCGCCGAGATCCGGAGTAGGTCGCCCGCAACCAAAAAAAAGCCGCGTCGCGCGGGCTGCACGCGACGCGGCCGTTTGAGATACGAAGCCGGGGGACCGCGCAACGCACGCGGCCCCCTCGGCATGGGTCGTCAATTCACCAGCAGACAGTTCGGCGGGCTGATCCCGTCCGGCGTCAATCCGAAGATCGTCGCAAACGTGGCGAAGTCATTCCCGTCCACGTCACCGTCCGCGTCCAGGTCCGCACACTGGCACGCCGCCGGCAGCGGAACCGGCGCACCGAAGCACGTCGCGAACTGAGCAAAGTCGTTCAGATCGACGAGATTGTTCGGCACGGCCGCCAGCTCGCCGCAGACGCACTGCGGCGGCGCCGGCTCGCATTCGCAGCACAGGTCGAACGACCCGTCCGCCAGCGGCGTGCGAATCTCCACGCAGTTGAAGCCCGGCGGACACGCGCCCTCGCACGACGGCAGCGTCACACCTGTCTTCATGCGGATGGTCGCCGTGGTCGAGCCCGACATCCCGCCCAACGGGCCGCCCGGCCGGCCGATGAAGTCGATCCGGTACGTGATGTCGAAGAAGCTGTCTACGTTCCACGTGCCGCCCGGCAGCATCGTCAGCGTCGTGTGGCCGGGACTCGGCATCCCGAATCCCGTCCCGCCCGTGATCCGCAACAGGTCGAAGTCCGGATCGCCCGGCGGCAACTGACCCTGCAGCGCGAACATGTCTGTCGGGAACGACTGCACCGGACCCGTCCCGTGCGGCGCCGTGTGCGACTCACACATCATCTGCATTCCCAGGAAGCGGTTGTAACCCGCCAGCGCGCCGGTGCCCTGCAGGTCGAGGAACAGGAACGAGTCGAACACCTCGATCTCGCCGCCCAGCGAACCGCCCGGCATCTGCGAGCGCACGATGAACTTGTCGTGCGCTGCGCCGAGGTTGATCGTCGTCCCCGGCGGCAGCCCGTCGATGATCATGTGCACGTCGTCCGGGCTCAGGTACGGGCAGCCCGGCGGCGGCAGATCAACCGACCCGCTGCCGTTGTCCACCGCCTGGCACTCCGGTGGCACGCCCCGCGCGCCCGCACCCGGAGGCGTCGGCAGAATCACGTGGCACAGGTTCGGGCTGATGCAGTCGCACACGCGCACCCGCGTCAGGCCCGCGCCCGGCAGATAGTTCACGCACAACGGCAGGCACGTGCTCGCGCCGTCCGGACACACCGTCGGGTTGCATGCTGTTTCGTCCGGCGTCGGCTCGCACACCTCCGGCACGCAATCGCAGCAGATGTCGATCGTGCCGTCCGGCAGCACAACGCGCGTTTCATTGCACACCGTGCCCGGCGGGCAGGCACCCTCGCAGTGCGGGATGCCCACGCCCGTGACCATCCGGATCGTCGCCGTCGTCGACCCCGACCTGCCCGCCAGCGGACCGCCGGGCGCGCCGACGAAGTCGATGCGGTAGGTGATATCGAAGAAGCTGTCGACGTTGTAGTTTCCGTTCGGCAGCCGCGTCAGCGTCGTGTGTCCCGGACTGGGCAGGCCGAAGTCGGTTCCGCCGACAATGCGAAGCAGGTCGAAGTCCGGGTCGCCCGTGATCTGGCCGAACATGCGGAACATGTCCGTGTCAAATGACTGCACCGGGTCGCCCGGATTGCGCGGGTCGGAGTGCACCTCGCACGAAACCGGCACGGAGATCGGCCGGTTGTATCCGGCAAGCATCCCGGTTCCGGTCAACTGCCCCTGGAGCTGCGACTGGAAGCAGTCCAACTGGCCGCCGGGGTTGTTCGGGTCGTTCTGTTCGCAAAGACCCGGCGGAATGGCCTGCGAGCACACACCCGGCACGCCCTGCTTGTGGCAGATGAAGTCCTTGTGAATCGGCGCGAACTCGATGGTCGTCCCCGGGGGAAGGCCGTCGATGATCATGTGAACCTCGTCCGGGCTCAGATAGTCGCAGCCAATCGGCGGGAGCGTCACCGTCCCGCTGCCGTTGTCGACGACCTCGCACGGATCCGGTGTGCCGCGCGTCGGATCGCTGGCCCTGCCCGAAACCACCACGTGGCATTCGTTCGGGCTGCTGCAATCGCATTCCCGCACCCGCACCTGGCCCGTCAGCGGGTCGTAGTTCGCACACTTCGGCTGACAGACCTCTGCCGACGGGTTGGGACACGCTACCTGACGGCACGCCGTTTCGTCCGGTGTCGGCTCACAGATCCCCGTGTCCGGAATACAATCGCAGCACATCGTGTCGGTGCCGTCGGGATTGATGATGATCGTCTGTTGGCAAGTGAAGCCCGCCGGGCAGCCTCCCTGGCACACCGGACCCGTGGGCGTCATGACCACGTGGCACTCGAAGGTGCGGCGGCAGTCACAGTCCTCCACGACCGGCCCGTTGGGTGTGAAGCGCACGCAACGCGGCAGACAGCCCTCATTCGGGTCCGGACACGTCACCGGTACGCAGCCCGTGCCGGCCGCGTTCGGTGCACAGTTCGGATTCCCTCCCGTCACCATGCGGATCGTACCGGTGGTCGAACCGGACCGCCCGGCCAGCGGGCCGCCCGGCGCGCCGACAAAGTCGATGCGATACGTGATGTCGAAAAAGCTGTCCACCGCCCAACTGCCGCCTCCAAGGTTCGTCAGCGTCGTGTGGCCCGGGCTGGGAAGGCCGAAATCGGTCCCGCCCACAATCCGTAGCAGATCGAAATCCGGGTCGCCGGTGATCTGCCCGAACAGACGGAACATGTCGGTGTCAAATGTCTGCACCGGGTCAAACGGCGTACGGGGATCCGAATGAACCTCGCAAGAGACCGGTACGGAAATCGGACGGTTGTAGCCGTTCAGCAGCCCCGTTCCCGTAAGCTGGCCCTGAAGCTGAGACTCGAAACAGTCCATCTGACCGCCGGGATTGTTCGGGTCGGCCTGTTCGCACAGGCCCGGCGGAATGAATTGCGAGCACACGCCCACGCCGGGCTGCTTGTTGCAAATGAAGTCTCGGTGAATCGGCGCGAACTCGATTGTCGTCCCGGGAGGAAGCCCGTCGATGATCATGTGTACTTCGTCGGGACTCAGGTCCTCGCACCCGGCCGGTGGAAGCGTGATCGTCCCGCCGCCGTTATCCGGAACCACGCACGGACTGACACCCGCCTGCACGCTCGACCCGACCCCCAGCGCGAGCGTGGTACACAGCACTGCCAGAACATGAAACCGACACACCGAGAGCCTACACATTGCCGAACACTCCTCTAGCGAACCTGGATACACCCGGCCCATTTGACGTTCCGCGCGGACAAAGGACGCGGCGGCATGCGCGCAAACATTCGGCACCACATTGCCGAACTCTGCAATGCTCACTCGCGTTCAAGAAACTGCGGACGGCCCGCCGAGTACCGCCCGACTTGGCTATTGATGAACCCCTGAATCTGGCCCCGAAACCCGACGCAGGTCGCGATTCAGGATTCCGCTGCGAAGCGCTGAGATGGCCCCTCCGAGCACTTCACGTCCACCATATTACTGGGCTCGCACCCCCATGTCAATCCAGAATGCGATAATCCAAGTAACTGTGGTAGTTTGCGCGCCAAACTGCGCGCGAGGACGATACACCACGACTGGTTTCAAGTCCCGGAATCATTGCAGCGCGCGCATTGTTGCCTCGATGTGCAGCAATCGCCGTTCGAATTCCTCGACCTGCTCCGCCGAAAAGCGCCGAATCTCCTCCCCGGCCGGCCGAGCCGCGTCCAATTCCAACGCCCGCCGATACGCCCCGTCCGCCTCGCTCAGCAGCGCCCGGACTCCGCCCTGCCACTCATCCGCGACCCGCTCATCACCCGCCGCCCATTCAAGCATCTCTCCGAGTTCGACAAACCCCTCCGGCCGGCTCGGCGACAACTCCGTCGCCCGCCGAAATGCTGCAATCGCATCAAAAGCCGCCGCGCCGCGCCCGCTCACCTGCCATGACATCACGTGCAATCGCGCTAACTGCCGGTACAACACCGCCCGCTGCGGATCACGTCGCAGCGCCACCCGCGCCGCCTCAACCGCCTCATCGAGCCGCCGCGCGGCCAGTTCCGAATCCTGCAACCCCGGCCGCACGGACGACGCCAGCCACCGCGCCATCTCGTCCGCCGCCGTCGCGTCCCAGGCGTCTACCGCCACGGCAGACTCGTACGCCGCCTTAATTCCCCCGGCCGGCGGCCCATCCAACCACGCCAGTCGCCGCGCGGTGTTCAACTGCGCTGTGCTCCGCCACGTCGGCACCACCTCGAGCCAGAAATACGCACCCACACCGATCACCAACAACACCCCCAGCGCCATCGCCGGGACTCCCGCCCGTTCGCGCCCCCCTGCCCCGCCTCTCGCGTCGTCACCCCCCGCGCCGCATCGCCCGATCGCATATAACGCCACCAACGGAGCCATCGCCCCCGCCGTGAACAGCGTCGTCGAAACCATGCAGTGCACGAGAAATGCCAGCGCCGCCGCCCCGATCCACACCCGCGCCGCGCCGATGTCGTCGTCTGTCGCCCGCCCGGTCACCATGCTCCCTGCGGAGCCCAGCGCGTACACGAGCAGCCACACCAGCGCCGGCGTCAACCCTGCCACGACGAAATACGCCCCCGTCTCCGCGCCGACCAGCACCGCCCGGCCGACCGCGATCACCGCTGCCAGCGCCAGCCCGATCCCCCACGGACGCCACCCGTGCCGCTGCCACCCATCGGCCGGTGGTGCGCGCCGTGGCGACGCCATCTCCCAAGAGGCGCTCATCAGCAACAGCACCAGCGCCGCCGCCGCCGGTACGCCCCACTCCGCCGCCGCACGCACCAGCGGATTGTGCGGATCGCTCACATCCTCCACGTCACGCGCCGTCTTGTACCGCGGATAATGCCGCCCGAAGTTCGACATCCCCACGCCGCGCCACGGCTGCGCCGCGATCATCCGCGCCGACGAACTCCAGTATCCCCAGCGAAAATCGAGCGACGCGCCCGGCAGCCCGCCGTGATACAACCCGTGGCCGACCACCGCGCCGCAGGCGATCAACGCGCCCGCCCAACCCGCCGCCCACGCGCGCCGCACCGTGAACCACGGCGCGCGCCGCAGCACGATCACCGCGCCGGCAAACGCCATCCCGCACGCACCCGCCACCAGCGCCGACTTGCTCCCCGTCAGTGCGATCGGATACGCGATGAACCCCGCGACCAGGAGCAGCACTACGCCGATCGCGCGCCGCAACCCGCGCGACGCAGAGCGCCACGCCGCCGCCGCCAGCGCGCACATCGCCAGCGCGCACATCGCCAGATACCCACCCGCGTCGTTGCTGTGCGCGAAATACCCCGACACCTCGCGCGCATACAGCCGCCGCTCGAAGAGCTGCACGTCGGGCGCGTCCAGCGGCACCCCCTGTCGCGCCCACCACTGCTCGCGATGCTCCTCGTACTGCCGGATCGTCTCCGCGAAATCGCGCGTGTGCTGCATGTACCCCTCCAGCGCAAACGCCGCGGCGGACGCCACGATCACCGCCAGCACCAGGCGCACCTGCCACGCCCGCGCGATCAGCCGCGCCAGCACCGCCCCCATCGCCAGCAGCAGCACGAAGTCCGTCGCCCCCGTCAGCGCCAGCCGCCGGTTGCTCGCCACTGCGCACGACGCGACGCAGCCCGCGCCGACCAGCAGCATCAGCACGTCCGTCTGCCCGAGCGCGACCCGCCCGCGCCGCACCGCCGCCGCCGCCGCGCAGCAGGTCATCGCCGCGCAGATCGCCGCGCCGAATACCAGCGTCGGAATCGGTCCGTTGTTGAGCGCCGCGTCCAGCCCCGCCGTGATCCCCACCCGCTCCGCCGAGTGCGATTCCTGCACCAGCGGCCGCAGCGCCAGCACCCCCAGCAGCAGCGCGAACCCGGTCTGTTCGAAGCGGTCCGCCGCGCGCACACCGGCCGGCTGCGCCGGCGCGACTGCGCCGCCCTCACTCCGCCGGGCCATGGCGCGCCCCTCCCTGCTCGAGGATCGCCACCAGCGCCACCACGCACACGCACTGCCCGAGGATCACCAGCGACCGCGGCCAAGAACTGTTCGGCAGCAGCAGCGCCGGCAGCGCCGTCGACGCCGTCGCCAGGTACACCGTCAGCACCGTCGCCCGCGCGCTGAGCCCGCGCCGGCTCAGCCGATGTGAGAAATGCCGATGATCGCCGCGAAAGATGCTCACGCCCTCGCGCCGCCGCAGCCAGATCACGCTGAGAAAATCATACATCGGTACCGCCAGCACCACCGGCGGCACGAACACCCCCAGCGGCGTCGCCCCGCGCGACGGATCGTGAAACGTCGTCAGGATCGTCAGCACGCCGATCAGAAACCCGATCACCAGGCTCCCCGCGTCCCCCATGAATATCCGCGCCGGCGGAAAATTGAACACCAGGAACCCCCCCACCGACCCCACCAGCATCAACGCCAGCGCCGGCACGAAGATCTGACCCGCCAGCGCCGCGGCGATCGCAAACACCAGCGCCGCGATCATCGCCACCCCCGCGCTCAAGCCGTCCATGTTGTCGAGAAAATTGAACGCGTTCGTCACCGCCACGATCCACAGCGTCGACACAACCACGGCCGCCGGCGCGCCGAACATCTCCACCGCGCGAATCCCGACGACCACCGTGATAAGCAGCGCGACCACCACCTGCGCCACCAGCTTGACCGTCGCCCCCAGCGGACGCCGATCGTCGATCAGCCCGACGACGCAGAGCGCCCCCGCCGCACCCAGTACCGCCAGCAGCGTCGGCGCCTTGCCCACCGCGCCGTCCAGATGCACCAGCAGCGATTCCGGCACCCAACCCGGCGCGCCGTACCGCCGCATCGCCCACGCCGCCCCGATCACCCCCAGACTGCTCAGCAGAAACGTACCGAAGATCGCGATCCCCCCGCCCAGCGCCGTCGGCTGCGCGTGCGCCTTGCGACCGCTCGGCACGTCGACGAACCCCACGCGCATCGACCATCGCCGCACCACAAGCGTCAGCAGCACGCTCACGACGAACGGGCCCAGCGCGCACGCCGCCAGCAGCATCGTCATGAGCCCGCCCCCGCTTCTCCCGCGCCGGGCGCCGGCCCCGAGGCTTCTCGCTCGACCTGCTCCTTGTAGCGCCGCCGCACCTGCGACAGCCACGGGTGATAGGTGGCTGAGGCGAAGTCGGGAAACGTCCACGGCAGCCTCCGCCACGCCTCATGCTGATAGTACAGCGTGATCTCACCATACACGCCCCGCCCCAGATAGATGCGGTGCGAAAAGTCCTTCATCGACGCCAGCACCAACTTGGCCGTCGTCAGATAGCCCGGATCGAGATTCACCGGCCGGCGGTCCGCTGCCAACAGGCACTCCTCGCACACCTTCGCCTCGATCTCGTTCGTCAGCCGCTTCAACTCGACCAGCCGGTCCGGGTGCCCCAGTTCGACGAACGCCGCAAACTGCCGCACCAGACCGGTGCCCATTTCCTCGGCGTAGTAGTCCGTCCAGTTCCACTCGTAATGATCCGAGACCAGTTCGACCTCGCCCCACGCACGGGCGAGCAGTTGGCGGGCGCGCTTCAGCAGATCGGTGTCGGACCCCAGCATGCCGACGAAATACTTCACCTTGCGCGGCGGTCGCGGCTGGGCCATACTCAGAGTCTACGAGGGCGGCGCAAAGCGTCAAACCGCCGCGCCGCAGCGCCGCCACCCGGAAAAAGAACAGCCGGCGGGAGGTCGATCCGCAGTCAGTGGTGTGCGATCGCCGCCCGCCGGCCCATCAGACAATCAACTGTCAGAGACACCTCCTTTCCTCTACGTCGTGTCGGTCAACCAACGCGCGTTGGAGCAGCGGACTCCCGACCGTTACCCCACGCACCCGATAACCCCCGGCCCGTCCACCGCGTTCCCCGAGTGTTCAGACCGACCCTTCCAGGCACGGGCTACGAGGACCATTCCTCGCGCAGCAGGCCGTATTGCAGCTCGTCGTGCCACCGCCCGCCGCGGAATATCGCCTGCCGCGCTCGACCCTCCCGCACAAAGCCCACCTTCTCATAGACGCGGATGCCGCGCTCGTTGTTCGCCAGAACCGTCAGGCTGATCCGGTTCAGGTTCAGCTCGCCGAATCCGAACCGCACCAGCAGCCGCACCGCGTCCGTCCCGATCCCCCGGTTCTGATACTCCCGCTCGCCGATGAGAATCCCCAGCACGGAGCTGCGCTCCACCGGACGAGTCTGTCTGAAGCCGCAGCAGCCGACGAGCCGGTCGCCGTCCTTGACGCAGATACCCAGCGTGATCTCCTGCTCGTTCTGATAGAGCTTCTCAATCCACTCCCGCTCGCGCAGCTCGTTCCGGGGGATGACGTTCTTCAACGTTGCCCAGTTCTGCGGATCGTTCACCCACCGGCGCAGCAGCGGCTCGTCCCCCGGCTCCAGCGGGCGGAAGTAGATGCGGTCGCCTTCGTAAAACACGTTCACCACGGCATCCCCACAACAAAAAAAAGCCCCGCGACCCTTGCGAGCCGCGGGGCTTGTGTTCCGTCAATGCGGTCAAGTCCCTACGGCCCACCTCCGTCGACATCGCCCCGGCACGGCGCGACGAGGGCATAGCACCCGGCGACGTGTGTCGGGAACATCCGGAGGACTGCGCTGTCAAACAGGACTTTGAACATCTCGGCCTTT
Organism: uncultured Planctomycetales bacterium; assembly: GCA_964571825.1. GTDB lineage: Bacteria > Planctomycetota > Phycisphaerae > UBA1845 > CAZNDQ01. The sequence continues at coordinate 12,273 of CAZNDQ010000011.1, forward strand.
TCGCCAGAACAACCTTACTTCAACACACTCTATACAACATTCTCGGAGCAAGTCAAGAAAAAACCGGCTGCACCGGCACATGCCGAGCCCCCGACCGGCGGCGCGACGGCCCCTCACGCGCGCCGTCCCCGCTTCGCACGATCCCGCGCCGCTCCGTAGAATGCGGCACCGCCCCCGGCCGGAGGTCCACATGCCGCACGAATACGATGCCGTCGCGCCGTGGATGATCGAGAATCCCGCCGGCCACCTCGCCGTGCTCCTCGCCGTTCTCGCCCTCATCTTCTGGTCCGCCGAACACCGCGTCCTCGGCCGCGTCTTTCGCGTCATCCCCGCGCTCACCTTCTGCTATTTCGTGCCGATGACGCTCACCGCCCTCGGCGTCCTCCCCGCGCAATCGCCCGTCTATTCCTGGGTCAAGGACTTCGTCCTGCCCGCCTGCCTCGTCCTCATGACCCTCGCCCTTGATCTGAAAGAACTCGCCCGACTGGGCCCAAAGGCGCTGCTGACCTTCCTCGCCGGCACGGCCGGCGTCATCATCGGCGGACCCATCGCCCTGCTCATTTGGAAACGCTGGCTCCCCGATGATGCCTGGCAGGGCATGGCCGCCCTCGCCGGTACCTGGATCGGCGGCGGTGCCAACATGATCGCCATGAAGGAGAGCGTCGGCGCCAGCGACTCCATCATGGGGCCCATCATCGTCGTCGACACCGGCGTCGGCGGCATCTGGATGGGCATCCTCATGTACCTCGCCGCCCGCCACGAAGTCTTCGACCGCCGACGCCGCGCCGACAACTCCGCCATCCGCCACCTCGAACGGAAAATGGAGGCCTTTCAGGCCAAAGTCGCGCGCATCCCCACGCTCACCGACCTGCTCGTCCTCCTCGCCCTCGCCTTCGGCGCCGCCTGGCTCTGCTTCGAGGCCGGCGCGCACATCGACGCCGCCCTCCGCCCCCACCTTTCCCGCACCCTCCAGGACATCCTCTCCGAAACCACCTGGAAGATTCTGCTCGTCACCGCCGTCGGCATCGCCCTCTCGCTCACGCCGATGCGCAACTACGAGGGCGCCGGCGCTTCGCGCGTCGGCTCCGTCATGATCTACCTCCTCGTCGCCTGCATCGGCGCCACCGCCGACCTGCACGCCATCATCCGTGCCCCCGCCTTCCTCGCCATGGGCCTCACCTGGATGGCCGTCCACGCCGTGATTCTCTTCCTCGTCGGACACTTTCTCCGCGCGCCGCTCTTTTTCATCGCCGTCGGCTCGCAGGCCAACATCGGCGGCGCCGCCTCCGCGCCCGCCGTCGCCTCCGTCTTTCACCCCGCCCTCGCGCCCGTCGGCGCGCTCATGGCCATCGCCGGATACATCCTCGGCACCTACGGCGCCATCGTCTGCGCCTGGCTCCTCCGTCACGTCGCGTGACACGGCGAACACGTGACACGCCTCTCGAACCGCGTGACACCCGCGCAGAAAAAATGGGCCGCGGACGGGCGCACCCGCACCGCGGCCATGACAGGCTGGGCCAACGGCCTGTCGAGCATAGAGTTTGATCTTCCGGTAGGGGGGAGATTCACGTTGCCCGCATCCGCTGCCTGGACAACGTCGCATCGGGGTGTCGTCTTACTGTCTTCTCACCGGCCGCATCTCGACGACCCTGTGCTCGCTTCCCTGCATCGCCCGCGGCCGCTGTGCCGTGTCGTCCGGTCCGGTCCGTTCGACCGCCGCCGCGTCGGGCTTACTCCATCAACGCACGAGCCGCCCGCGCGGTTATGCTGACCTGCAAAAAAACCCGATGACGCTCAGTGGCGGATTTGCTGTTCCAGGAACGGTTCGACCGCGCACCGCCAGGCAGACCCGTGAGGTTACAGGACCTGCCGCAAGACCCCATCTGCAGATGTGCTACTTGCGCTGGCGGTAAAGCTTCGGGTCGACGACTTCCAGCATCGCCTGTGTGTTCAGCCCGCCGCCGAGGAAGTCGTTGAGGCGCGTGACCCAGGGGTGTGCGTCCCGGATGATCTCATTGTAGTTCACCGACAGCATGCGGAAGCACGGATTCGCTGCGACGTAGTCCTCAACCTTCTTGAGCTGCGCCTCAAAGATCTTCATCAGCCGGTCCTTGCTCAAATCGTCCGACTTCTTCCCCTTGCGCTCCAGCATCACGTCCTGCGACGCCACCACCTCTTCGAGGTTCCGCCGCATGAACACGACCCGGTACGGGCACCGATCCGTCGGCAGATCCAGCAGCAAAAGGTGCACCATCTTAACGACCTTGCCCGGCGCACCGTCCAGCCACGAGGCGTCCTTCTTCGTCTGCTTCACCGGTTCGAACTCGTAGTATCCCAGCGGGTTGTCCTCGTCGGCCGTGCGCACGTTGTCGATCAGCGCCGGGACACCCCCTGCATCGATCATCCGCATCATCATCGACGTGCCCGACCGCGGCAGGCCCGACACGATCGTCAGGAAGTCGTTTGTCTGACTGGACATCGGATTCACCTTCCCTGTGCGACGGGCGCCCGGCCCGCACCACCACAACTGCCGGTGCAGACGCACCGGAAGACGATGTTCGTCATCTGCGGCAGATCCAATCGGATCGGCAATCCCCCGCGACGGGTGGCAAAAACTATCCGATGCCCCCACACACGGCAAATCACCACCCCAAACCGCGCCCGACCCCCTTGACTTTGCCGCACCGCGCGATAAACTAACTTAGTTGACCAATCAACTAATGCCACGAAAACGGGAAACACGGGCTACCCTTGCCACAAAGAGGTTCAGATGCTCAATCTCCCCACCATCACCACATCGCACGCCACGACCGTTTTCACACGCCGATCGACGCTGCCACACTTCATCACGGCCCTGCTCTTCTGCGGGTCGTGCGCCCTGGCCGGCGACCCTGCCGCTCCTGCCGCACCCCCCGCTGAGCGACTCCTCGAACGCGAGATCATCGTCGCCGCTCCCCTCGCCGATCTCTGGCATGCCTGGACCACCGCCGACGGAATCGCCTCCTTCTTCGCCCCCGAATCCAACGTCGAACTCCGCCGCGGCGGACCGTACGAACTCTACATCGTCCCCTCCGCCTCCGAAGGCCGCCGCGGCTGCGAGGGCTGCCAGGTCCTCAGCTACATCCCCCAGCAGATGCTCTCCTTCACTTGGAACGCCCCACCCGTCGCCCCCGAACTCCGCGAAGCCGGCGAGCGGACCACGGTCGTGCTCCGCTTCGATCCGCTCGACGACGGCCGCGTTCGCGTCCGCCTCACGCAACTCGGTTTCGCTCCAGGTGCCGCCGGCGATACGTGTTACGCCTACTTCGAAAAAGCGTGGACCAACGTGCTGGCCAATCTCAAGCGAACCCTTGAAGCGAATGCCGCACAGACCGACGCCGCGCGACACACCGCGGCGCCAACGGCCGCTCAACATTACGTGTACTTCGTCCACCCGGCCCGCGAAGGGTTTCTTCAGGAAGCCACGGCTGACGAGGAGCGCGCGGTGCGCGAACACGCGGCCTACATCAAGGCCCTCACCGACAAAGGAACTGTAGTTCTGGCCGGACCCAGTTGGGATCCGCCCGTCTATCCTCTAGAGGATGGTACAATGGTTCGCCTCGACATGCCCGCCCCGGGCATCGTCATCTTCGAGGCGGATTCCGAGCAGGAAGCTCGCCGGATCATGGAGGGCGACCCCGCCGTCCGCGCCGGCGTCTTCAAGGCGCGGCTGAACCCGTTTCACCTCGCCTTCCAGCGAACCGAGCCGCGCGTTTCGGCCGCGACGGCAAGGTAATCGAGTTCAACTTCGGCGGCAGGCACCCACGTCGCCGGACTGTTTGTTTCCCTGAACGGGCGACGGCCGGTCGCCGCGCCCGGACCTCAGCGACAGAAAGGAGCCAGTCATGCCAGCCAAAGCGATTCCAGAGGGTTTTGAGCGCATCACCGCTCATCTCTCCGTGCAGGGCGCCGCCGCCGCCATCGACTTCTACAAGAAGGCCTTCGGCGCCGAGGAAATCTGCCGCATGCCCTCGCCCGACGGCAGTTCTATCATGCACGCCGAGATCAGGATCGGGCAGTCCATGGTCATGCTCGCCGACGAAAATCCCCAGTCCCCCCACTGGTGTTCGCCAAAGAAGCTCAAGGGCACGACCGTCGGCATGATGATGTACGTGGAGAACGTGGACGCGGCGTTCAACAAGGCGATCAGCGCCGGCGCCACCCCCGTCGTCCCCCCCACCGACATGTTCTGGGGCGACCGCTATTCGGCGGTCACCGATCCCTTCGGCCACCAGTGGGAGATCGCCACCCACAAGCAGGACCTGACGCCCGAGCAGATCGCGGCCAACGCCGCATCGTTCTTCGCCAATGCGCCGGGTTGCGGTGGCTAACGCGGACCTCGCCGCGCCGTGCTGGTGATCGAGGTGATCGGCCGGCGCGCACGTGGAAAACAGGTGGGCGTATCGCGCCGCGAGGCGCGATCTTCGCCAATGCAGCAGAGCGGTCCGCGCGCCCACGCGCTCGGACCGCTTTTTCATGCGCCGTCGGCCGGGCCGGTGAGCTGCACCGACACCGCCGCCGCACAGGCAAAGTCGTTCCCCGCCGACTCCGTGTGCATCTGGTCCGGTAGCAGCACCTGCCCCAGGTCGATCGGCTCGATGAACTCCAGACCCACTTCGTGGATCTTCCCCTCCACGTGCCGGCACCGCGCCACCCGCGCCGGAACGCGCATCTGCCCCGGCGCAACGGTCTTCAGCACCACCACGCACTGCGTTCCCTGATGCAGGAACCCGCCGTGAATGAAGCCGATCCCCGTCGCGCTCAGATTGCGCGGGCGAATCAGATAGTCAATCTGCTGCCCGCCGTGATGGTGCACCTCGAGGACCAGCCCGTCGTCCTCGCGATAAGAATACCGCTCCATCCGACGCAGCCCCTGGTCCATTGCCCGGCCCGACGCCCGGTCCAGGTCCTCGATCACCCCGACGCCGCCGTCGCGCGTATGGCGCAGCAGATCCAGACAGGGAGTCTTTCGTTCGCGTACCGCCATGATGTTGTGCCCCAAAGATCGATTTGCCCGGCCGGTCCAGTGGCTCGCAGTCTCCGCCCGGTTCATCGAAAGTCGAACCACTCGGCATTCCGACGGCCTGCGGGTGAGCCCGGCCGCACGACCGTCTTCCGAGAACCTACGATTCGCCCCGGTCAGCGGCCACCGCCGGCTCTCGCGCGCCTCACTCCCGCTCAGTACCGCGCCCGATGCACCGCGCCGCGATCTGGACGTGCGCCGCCCGTCCGATCGCATCCGCCCGCCCCGAAAGCTGCTTCTCGATCGCCAGCAGTTTTCGGGCCTGCACCGGGTCCTCCAGCATCGTCCGATACCGCCGCATCGGAAGCACCGTCTTGCCGCGAACCGAGAGCACCTCGAAGTGCGCCCGCTCCATCAGCTCCCGCGCCCCCTCCGGCGAGTAGGTCCACAGCTCGAACCGCTCCTCCGCGTCCTTCGTCAGCCAGTGCGTCCGCCCGCTCCGCAAAAAACCCGCCAGCTCCCCCGCGTCGCCCTTCTCCAGATAGAACTCGATCGCCGCCAGCCGGTTGTCGAACGTCGCCGCCAGCACGCCCCCGGGCCGCAGCAGCGCCCGAATCTCCTTCAGCGCCCGGCCCGGGTTCTCCGTCGAGCCCAGCGGCTCGCCCAGCGCTGTCGCCAGCGCAAACCCCGCGCCGCGCAGCGCGCCCAGTTCCTCCAAGTCCCCCTGCACAAACGTCGCCCGCGCGCCGATCCCCATCTCCTCCACCTTCCGCCGCGCACGCTCCACCTTCGCCCCGCTGATGTGCACAAACGTCACCGCAATCCCGCCCTTGAGCAGCCGAATCCCCCACTTGCCCGTCCCGCAGCCCAGATCGACCACCGGGTGCGACAGGTCGCGCGGCAAATACGGCCGCAGATACTCCCACGTCAGCGCATCGTGCCACACCCAGTAGGCGTCGTCGTAAATCTCGTCATACCGCCCCGCGACCCGATCGTGATAACGACGCACCGCTTCCTTCAGTGGTGGTGTCCGCTGTGCCATGGCCCGACCCCCTTGACCTGTGAGCTGTGCGACGCGCCGACGCCAAACCGCGTCCTCAGTAACGGATGCATCACGCCGCCGGAATAAATCGCAGCGCCCCTCCCCGCCCCGACCGTCTCGCGCGCTTTCCGTCGCTCCCTCGTTCGATTACAACGCCGACATTCTTCGCCGAGGACTCGATCGATGAACATCATTCGCCAGCCGCGTGTCTATCTCGTCGGACGACAGCAGATCAACGACGAGGACCTCGATCGCTTCCTCGCCGACCACGGCGTCAGCGGATGGCAGACCGACACCGAGGTCGCCGGCCAGAAGCTCAGTGAGATCGCCGGCCGTCTCTGCTACTTGAGCTTCGCTCGACCCCGCCCCGGCGGCAACCAGACCTATCTCACGCGAATCCTCGAAGCCCGCCACGGCAGTGTCCTCGAACACGCCGTCTGGAACTTCATCTTCGCCGGCGTCTCGCGCAGCTTCACCCACGAACTCGTCCGCCACCGCGCCGGCTTCGGCTACTCCCAGCTCTCCCAGCGCTACGTCGACGAGTCCGACGCCGACTTCGTCGAGCCCGACGTCATCGCCGCCGACGGCGAACTCCACGCCGTCTGGCTCGAAGCCGTCAAGAATGCCCACGCCGCCTATTGCCGCCTCGTCGACGGCCTCGCGCGAAAGTTCGAGAACATCGAGGACGCCACGCTCCGCCGCAAAATGGCCCGCCAGGCGGCACGCTCCGTTCTGCCCAACGCCACCGAATCCAAGATCTTCGTCACCGCCAACGCCCGCGCGCTCCGCCACTTCATCGAGCTGCGCTGCAACGAGCACGCCGAAACCGAAATCCGCGTCGTCGCCGCCCGCGTCCTCGAGATCATGCAGCGCGAAGCCCCCAACCTCTTCGGCGATTACTGCCTGACCGACCTGCCCGACGGCACGCGCGCCGCTGCCACTCCTCACGGCAAGGTCTGAGGCGGATTCCGCGGCAGCTCCACCGTCACCACCGTCCCCTGCCCCGGCGTGCTCGTCACCGTCAGCTCTCCCCCGTGCGCATCCACCACTTTCTGACAGATGGGCAGACCCAGTCCCGTCCCCCGCGCTTTGGTCGTGAAGAACGGCTCGAAAATCCGCGGCAGCAAGTCGGCCTCGATCCCGATCCCCTCGTCCGCGATTACCAGCCGCACCGTGTCCGGCGTCCCCGCCGTCCGGATCCGCACCACCGCCGCGTCCGGCGGCGCATCGCACGCATTGATCAGCAGGTTCATCACCACCTGCTGCAACTGCGACTCGTCCCCTTCCATTTCCAGCAGCGCCGACGGCTCCGCCGCGTAGTCGATCCGCACCCGCTTGAGCTGCCGCCCCTCGCGCAGCGCGCTGAGCGTCTGCGAAATCACCGCGTCCAGATTGCACGTCCGCAGCCGCGGCCGCGGCGGACGCGAGTACAACAGCAGGTCGTGCACCGCCCGGTCCAGCCGGTCGATCTGCCGCAAGATCTCCCCGATCACCTCCCGGTGCGGGTCGTCCGTCGCCAGCGCGTTGCCGATCACCTGGATCGCCCCGCTGATCCCCGCCAGCGGGTTCTTCACTTCGTGCGCGATGTTCGCCGCGAGTTGCCCGATCTCCGCCAGGTGCTCCGCCCGCGTCAACCGGTCCTCCACCACGTGCCGTTCGTGGTCCCGCACCTGCGCCGTGTAGCTCTCCTTGTAGCTCTCCAGCATGATCCCGATCTCGATCGTCAGCAGCTTGTGCAGCGACCCCAGCAGCGCGATCGCCTCCGGCGGGTCCTCCTGCCGCACCGCCCGCTCCAGCTCCTGCCAGATGATCTCCATCGCCGCGAACATGTAGTGCTGCGGCAGGCCCACCTGCACGTGCACCCGCCCGATCGTCAGCCGGTTGCGGCGGTACGCCTCGTCGTACTCGCCGACGAACAGCTCCTCCAGCCACACCGCCAGCGTCCGCTTCAGCCGCTCCACCTGCTGCTGCCCCTCCGCGAACACCGCCCGCGCCCCCGGATGCTGCAGGATCGCCTGGTAGAACCGCTCGACCACACGCGGAAAATGCGGCCGGACGATCGGCCCCAGCCGCCGCAGACGCGCCGCGTCCTCGCCGCTAAATCCGATGTACGTCTTCGTCTCTTCGAACACCGTGGTGAGCATCGGCCGGATTATACGCTCGCCTGACGCCGCGCGGCATCCCGGCATGACCCATGCACCCACGCCCGGGCTTCCCCCGCCACGCGACAGCCGCCGCGCGCCGGAGTATCATCCGCGCTCCGGCTCGGCCCCGCCGGGGGGATCGACGGGCGATTCGCGACCAGCATCAACAATGACCGCCGACCTGATCCTCAACCTGAACGCGCCGCGCGACTTTCGCTTCCAGCCCGCCGTCACCTCCTACGGCTTCTTCATGCTCGCGCCCAATCGCTGGCAGCCCGACGCCGCCACGCTGTTCACCGTCCTCGACGACGGCCGGAGCGCCTGGCACGTCGCCATCGACGCCCCGCGCACCGACGCCGTCCGCGTCACCGTTCCCGGCGCCGATCGTGAATGCGACGCGCAGTCGCTGGCCGCCGCCGTCCGCCGCATGCTCCGCCTCGACGAGGACCTGACCCCGTTTCACCGCCTCTGCCGCGCCCATCCCTCGCACGCACCGGCCGCGCGCCGGCGCTTCGGCCGCCTCCTTCGCAGCCCCAACCTCTTCGAAGACATCGTCCGCACCATGTGCACCTGCAACATCACCTGGCGCCAGACCGTCGGCATCATCGACGAACTCGTTCGCCAGTTCGGCGCCCCCGCCGCCAACGAGCCCCGGCGCTGCGCCTTTCCCCGCCCAGCCGTGCTCGCCGCTGTCCCCGAGTCCGACCTGCGCACCCGCTGCAAGCTGGGCTACCGCGCCGAGTGGGTCTGCACCCTCGCCCGGCGCGTCGCCGACGGCGCCCTCGACCTTGCCGCGTTCGACAACCCCGCCATCCCCACCAACGAACTCGAAACGCGGCTCCGCTCCATCCGCGGCGTCGGCCCCTACGCCGCCGCCGGCCTGCTCATGCTCCTCGGCCGCTATGACCGCCTCGCCATCGACAGCGAACTCCTCCGCCACTTCCGCGCCCGACATCCGCGCCGACGGCTCACCCCGCGCGTCATCGCCCGCCACTATCAAACCTTTGCCCCGTTCGCGTTTCT
>CAZNDQ010000012.1:0-20748 GCA_964571825.1 uncultured Planctomycetales bacterium
CGACGCGCTCGCCGGAGCGGTACATGCCGGAGATCATGGGCGGGGGGGTGATCATCGCGGACTTCAATCGGGACGGGGCGCCGGATCTGGTGTGCGTGAATTCGGGGAGTCTGTTGACGGCCGGGCGGCCGGCGGAGGCGGGGAACAAGCTATATCTCAACGACGGCAAGGGGCGGTTCCGCGACGAGACGACGGCGTGGGGGCTGCCGAGCGTCGGGTACGGCATGGGGGGCACGGCGGGGGACTACGACAATGACGGCTGGACGGACCTGCTGCTGACGGGTTTCGGCGGGGGGCTCAAGCTGCTGAAGAACACGGGGAGCGGATTTGTCGACGTGACGGAGGCGAGCGGGATCGGGCAGGACCTGCGCTGGAGCACGAGCGCCGGGTTCTTCGACATGGACCACGACGGCGATCTCGATCTGTATATCGCGCGGTATATCGACTATACGCTGGAGAACGCGCTGCGGTGTTATGCCAATCGGATTCACATTTATTGTACGCCGGTATTGTATGACCCGGTGCCGGACCGGCTGCTGCGGAACAACGGCGACGGAACGTTTACGGACATCAGCGAGGAGAGCGGCTTTGACGCCGATCCGTGCAAGGGGCTGGCGATCGCGATCGGCGACGCGGACCTGGACGGGGACGAGGACGTGTACGTGGCGAACGACACGTCGCGGAACTTCCTGCTGATCAACGACGGGACGGGGAAGTTCGAGGAGATCGGGCGGATCAGCGGGACGGCGTACAGCGAGTTCGGCGCGGAAGAGGCGGGGATGGGGGCGGACTTTTCCGACTTCAACAACGACAACAAGCTGGACATCGTGGTGACGAACTTTCAGTCGGAGACGACGTCGATCTACCGGCAGAGCGAGCGGATGTTCTATCGGGAGGTGTCGGACGCGGTGGGGGTGGGAGAGACGGCGCGGGCGCGGCTGAGCTTCGGGGTGGACTTTTTCGACGCGGACAACGACGGGGATGAAGACCTGCTCGTGGCGAACGGACACATCGAGGACAACATCGGGGAGTATCGGCAGGACGTGTCGTTCGAACAGCCGAACACGCTGTATGAGAACACGGGCGGGGGCAAGCTGGTGGACGTGAGCGAGATGGCGGGGCCGGCGCTGGCCGACAAACAGGTGAGCCGGGGTCTGGCGACGAGCGACCTCGACGGGGATGGGGCGCTGGACTACGTGATCGGGAACAACGGGGGGACGGTGCAGATCGGGATCAACAGGACGCCGGAGATGGGCAACTTTGTCGGGCTGTGGCTGGAGGGGCGGAAGGCGAACCGCAGCGCGATCGGGGCGAAGGTGGAGGCGCGGTTCGGCGAGCGATGCATCATGCGGCAGGTGCAGGGGGCGCAGAGTTTTCTGTCGCTGTGCGATTTTCGGGTGCATCTGGGACTGGGAGCAACGGAGAAGGTTGACGAGTTGACGATCCGCTGGCCGGGCGGGGATGCGCAGGTGCTGCGCGACGTGGCGGCCGGGAAGTATTACTACGTGCGGGAAGGGGACGGCCCGGTTGTTTTCGTCCCCGGGGAAAGGGTGATCGAGCCATGACGACGCGAAAGAAGCCATTGTACTCGGTGATCCAGAAGTACGTCGGCGTGCTGCTGGCGCTGACGTTCGTGCTGTTGCTGGTGGACAGCATGTTCCTCTACGGGCTGAAAACTCCGGTGGGGCTCGTCGCCTTCATGACGCAGGCGCACGTGTATCTGGGGTACGCGTTGTGCGTGCTGATCCCGGCGTTTTTCCTGCCGCACTTTGTCGGGCATCGGCGGCATTCGAACTCGCGCGCGAAGTACGTGGGGCTGGCGCTATTGGCGGCGGTGTGCACGGGGTGCGTGTTCGGGATGATGCTGCATATGCAGGGGCGGTCGGCGGCGACGCTGTGGCTGATCCGGGCCCACGAGGTGGCGTTCCTGACGGCGATCGCGGCGTTCCTGGCGCATCGCATGGCCGCGTACATCACGCCGGTGCTGCGGTTCGAGTTCGCGTCGGTGGCGGCGGTGGTGCTGCTGCTGGTGACGGTGCTGGCGTTGAACCGCACGAGCAAGCAGGCACAGACGGTGCGGGGCTACGGCGAGCCGGCCGCGGAGGCGACGGAAGCGAAGCCGGTGAGCTTCGGGGCGAGCCGGGCGATCACGAAGAGCGGGCACTGGCTGGGCGAGGACGACCTGCGGAACCCGCAGTATTGCGCGCAGTGTCACTCGGAGATCGCGCAGCAGTGGGACGGGTCGCTGCACCGGTTCGCTTCGCAGAACGATCCGTTCTACAACGCGACGCTGCAGGTCCTGCAGCGGCACAAGGACATGGAACCGGTGAAGTTCTGCGGGGGATGTCATGATCCGCTGATCCTGCTGACGGGGAATTTCGAGTCGAAGGTGGGGCTGCACAGCGTGAACGCGGAGGAGGGGATCACGTGTCTGGCGTGTCACGCGGTGCAGCAGGTGCGCGACAAGCTGGGGAACGGGGGGTACATCCTGGACACGCCGGAGCACTACCCGTTCTTCGGCAGCAACGATCCGGACGAGCAGGAGAAGAACCGGCAGTTGATCCGGGCGAAGCCGGAGCTGCACAAGGCGACGTTCCTCAAGCCGTTTCATCGGGAGGCGGAGTTCTGTCTGACGTGTCACAAGACGCACCTGCCGACGATGCTGAACGGGTATCGGTGGAAACGCGGGCCGAACGATTTTGATCCATGGTTCGACAGCTCGGCGGGGATGCAGTCGGCGCTGACGTTTTACAACGGGGAGAAGCAGCAGCGCTGCCAGGACTGCCATATGCCGGATGTGCCGACGAACGACCCGGCCGCGCGAGACGGGTACACGCGCGATCACACATTCCCGGCGGCGAACACGGCGATGGCGATGTTGAAGAACAAGCCGGAGTGGTTCCGCAAGACGGAAGCGATCCTGAAGGACTGCATCCGGGTGGAGGTGTTTTCGGCGATCCACGAGGCGGAGGACGGCCGCGAGACGCGCATCTATCCGCTGGAGCACGAGGACGTGCAGGTGGTGCCGGGGAGCACGCTGCGGGCGGAGGTGGTGGTGCGGAACCTGAAGGTGGGGCACCTGTTCCCGACGGGTACGCTGGACCTGAACGAGTGCTTCGTGCAGTTCGAGGTGGGGGAGGAGGGGAGCACGAAGCCGGTGCTGGCGAACGGGATGCTGGACGAGACGGGGCGCCTCGACCCGTCGGCGCACCGGCTGATGCTGGTGCTGCTGACGCGCGAGGGACGGCTGGTGGACATCCACAATGTCGAAGAGGTTTACACCGTCCTGTACAACAACGCGATCCCGCTGGGGCAGTCGGACGTGGTGCGGTATGAGTTTCAGGTGCCGGAACTGGCGGAGGGCAAGCGGCTGCGGCTGACGGCGCGGGTGATCTACCGCAAGTTTACGCGGCAGTACACGGAGTTCGCGCTGGGGCCTGATGCGCCGCAACTGCCGATGACGGTGATGGCGGAGGACACGGTGCACCTGCGGCTGGGGCCGGAACTGCGGGCGCCGGATGAGACGGCGCTTTCCGGCGAGGAGTTTGCCTATCGGTTGAACGATTACGGCATCGCGCACCTGCGGCAGGGGGACACGCGGACAGCGCGGTGGGCGTTCGGGCGAGTGGCGGAACTGATGCCGGACTACGTGGATGCGTACGTCAATCTGGCGCGGACGCACCTGCAGGATGGCGCGCTGGACCTGCTGGAGCAGGCGCTGGTGAAGGCGGACGATGTGCAGCCGGGATATCACAAGACGGCGTACTTCCTCGGGCGGCTGCGGGCGACGCAGTCGCGGTTCGAGGAGGCGATCGCAGCCTATGACGTGACGCTGGCGAAGTTTCCGAAAGACCGCGAGGTGCTGAACCAGAAGGGAACGGCGCTGTACAAGCTCGAACGGTACGAGGATGCGATCCGGGTGTTCGAGCAGGTGATGGAGTTCGATCCGGAGAACCTGGCGGCGCACTCGGTGATGTTCCGCTGCTACGCGGAATTGGGCGAGGAAGCGAAGTCGCGGCATCACGAGAAGGAGTATCTGAAGTATCGGCAGGAGGAGAACGAGCGGATCATCACGGAGACGTATCGGCGGAACGACCCTGACGCGGACCGGGAAGCGAATGCGCAGCACGTGCATCCGGTGCATCCGGTGCTGAACAGCCGCTGGTACATCACGCCGGCGGACACGCTGCTGTCGCGGCGGGTGGCGTACAGCGGGGCGCTGACGGCGGACGGGAACCCGGTCGGTCTGCCGCAGCCGATGGAGATGATGGAGGCGGCGCCGGCGCCGACGCAGTAGGGGCGGCCGGCGTGGCGCGGCGGAGTTTGGATACGACATCGGGTCTGTTGTGGCGGTCCGTGAGGCCGCCACTTTCTTGCGCAGCGGCGGGTGAGGACCGGGCGGTCAGCGCGGTGAGGAAACGCCGTGCGATTGCGGGCGGTCGGGCGGCGTTTCGCCCCAATTGGCGGCAGCGGGGATGGTGGTGATGTGGGAGCCGCACTGGTTCCAGCGGCCGTTCTCGCGGCGGTAGACGTCGATTGAGCGGAGGGGGAGCGAGCCGGCGCGGCCGTCGCGGTCGAGGTAGTCGTAGCGGGCGACGTAATAGACGAGGGCGAGGTCGCCGTAGAGCTGGACCTCGGTGTCGAGGAGTTCGTAGCCGGTGCCGCGGAGGTTCTGCAGCGAATTTTCGGCGTTGACCATGTAGTCGTCGATGCCGCGTTCGATCTTGACACTGGGGCCCTGGAAGCCGGTCCAGTCGTGGGTGTGGGTGCGACGGAGGGCCTCGCGGTCCTGGCGGAGGTAGGCCTGGAAGATGGTGTGGATGTGGGCGATGATTTCGTCGCGGTCGGTCGGCTCGTTCATTTGCTGAATCTCCCGGCATTCGTTTCGGGCGGCCGCCTGGGCCGGCGCGAGCACGAACATCCATGCGATGACGATTGACATTGGACTCGCTCCCGGGTGCGCGTCGGGCGGACGCCCGGTTCGTCGACAGGGAAGCGTAGTGCAGGGTGTGGGGTCGGGGCTTCCAGATTCCTGCTCAAATCTGTCGGGCGAGGTGTGCGTGAGGTACCGGATGTTGAAACGCTGGAGGCGCCGGGATACGGTTCCTGCGCGCACCCCAGAAGCGGACAAGGGGTGAACTGCAGGACGAACCTGACCGGACGGAGTCGAGGTGCGATGAGCGAGTACCAGTACTACGAGTTTCTGGCCATTGACCGGCCGCTCTCCGACGAGGACAAGCGGTGGCTGCGAAGCCTGTCGACTCGCGCGGAGATCACAGACACCCGATTCATGAACACGTATGAGTGGGGCGACTTCAAGGGGGATCCCCGCGAACTGATGAAGCGCTGCTTCGATGCGCACGTGTATGTGAGCAACTTCGGCATACAGACGCTGATGATCAAGCTGCCGCCGGCGACGATCGACCACAGGGCGGCCAAGGCGTACAGCGGACCTCTCGGCGTGCAGTTCCACCCATTCAAGGACGGGGTCATCCTCGCGTTCGGGATTGATGCGGACGGGACCGATGAAGATTTCGAGTGGGACGACGGCACGGGCTGGATGGCATCGCTCGCTCCGTTACGCGGCGAGCTGCTCGATGGCGATTGGCGCAGCCTTTACCTGGCATGGCTGCTGAACATCCAACATGGTGCCGTCAGCAAGGACGCGTGCGAGCCATGCGTGCCCCCGGGGCTGACGACGCCATCCGCGGCGTGCAGAGCGCTCACCGAGTTTCTGAGGGTTGATCCGGAACTGGTGGCGCTGGCCGCGGAGAAATCGGCGCCGTCCGTTGCCGGTGAGGTTTCCGAGGGCGAATTGCGCGCTTTTGTCGGGGGGCTGGCCGGGCGTGATCGTGACGAGCTGCTGCTGCGGCTGCTGATGAGCGATGACGGCATCGAATGGCGGAACGTGCGACGACAAATCCGCGAGAGGAACTCCGGGGGGACACGCGAGCGGTCTGCGGGCGGGGCGCGAACGGCCGGCGAGTTGACCGGTGCGTGGCGCCTCAGGGTGGCGCAGGCCACGCGGCGGGCGGCGGAAGAGGCGGCGCGCGAACGTGCGCGCGTGGCCGAGGAGAAAGCTCGCGCGCGGCAAGCGCACCTGACTCAATTGGCGACGCGCGCCGGCGCTGTGTGGGCGGAGGTCGAGGCGCTGATCCGGTCGAAGCAGCCGCGGAACTATGACCGGGCGGTCGAGTTGCTGGGTGATCTGCGCGAAGCAACCGGGCGCGGCCCCAAGAACGGGGATACGTTTGCGTCGCGATTGGTTCGGTTGCGTGAGGCACATGCGTCGAAACCGACGCTGATGCGACGATTGGACGCAGCGGAACTGCGCTGAATGCCGCGCGGACGACAGGTGATGCGTCATCCCGAATGCCAGGCTCATGTGGGCAACCGGCACGTGCGACGATCGGGCCGAAACCCCCGCAAACGACCGCCAGCAGTGCCGCCAGCAGTTGGCACGCTTTTCGGCTCAATCTGGCGCCGCGCCGCGCGACGAACGCGGCGCGATTGGCGGCGCGGGCAACGCACGTAAACCGTTGTCGCACACAGCGCAACGCGATACAATGCGTCGTGGTTCAACATCATGCGCCACCGTAGCTCAGTTGGTAGAGCAGCGGTTTTGTAAACCGCTGGACGATTCCGTAACCGGCGAAAAGACAAGCACTTGCGACGGTCAGTTTTCGACCCCCGCCAGTAACCCCGACACTTCGGCCCCGAAATCGACCCCGGAAACCCCCGCGCAGGTCCCGGATGATCCCGACCTGCGGGCCGTCGTCGATGCGTGGCCGACGCTGCCCGACGCGATCCGACGGGCGGTGCTGGCGCTGGTCGATGCGGCGGGGCGATGATGCTCCGGCTTGGCGCCTGACGCAGCAGACGCGGGCGGTGCGAGCGAGGCGCGATGCTGCGGGCGCTGACACCGCACGATGGGCGCGGGGCCCCCGCAGCGGGGCGGTTGCGGCCGGAATCTTGCCCGCGCCCCGCACCCCATCCGCGCGAGTGCCAACGTGGTTTATGCTCCCCTCCTTCCGACTCACGCGGACCCGTGGTGCACCACCGTCAACCTTGACGGTGGATTCCGCGCGGGAAGTTCGCCCGACCCCTCCCCCCTTGTCGCGCCGGGTCCCACCAAGTTATGCCTGCGCCCGCGATCGCGGCCGTTTGGGTCCCATTTCGGTCCCATCGGCCCATCCGCCGGAAGTGCGCTGTTGCGCTTGCGTGCGTCGAACTGCGAGGACGTGCAACGCATAGCGTGAACCTGCGCGACGCAACGATCGACGTGGACGGCGGGCGGGACCGAGGCGAAATGACGCGCCGGGTCCATACTTTACCGCGAGGCGCGACGCGCGCGCTCGTGCGCGGAAAAGCGTCGGACGGATCGGCGCTGCGCGCTCGCGCACGGCAACGCACCACGCGGCGCAGCATTGCATGACAATGCACGGTCGAGCCGCACCCCCCCTGTGAAGCGCCGACACACCCACCGACATTCGCGGCGAGCCATGAGCGTTATCGGCAACACCGGCCGCACGCGGTTTGGGGCCCCCCGCGAGGGGCCCCAAGCGGCCGATTGTTTTGCCCGGCACCCCGGCCCCTGAGCGCCGGGACTCCACGTGTTATCTTCGGTCGCCGGCGCACACCGCCTATGTTTCGGTGAACCACTACCTTACCATGCACAGGGCGGCTAGAATCCGGTCAATCCCGATGCGCCCCGGTTCGCATTGCGTCCAATCCAACTGGCTGACGAAACGCCCGCGCCTCGTATTCGGGCGCCAACTGGGCTGACCCTTGACTCGAATTAACGCAAAAGTTAAGCTGCATTGCGTCGATAAGCTGTTCGTCGGCCCGCAATTCCAGACTCCCGTGTGGATTTCGGGCAAAGCGCTCAAAGCTCTTACCGAACTGGACAAACGAGAACGGGAACGGTTTGGCTTAAAGCTACAATCCTACGCAGCCAGCGGCTTCAACAGTTTCGTTGGCGGGCCGATTCGGCGCGAATGGGACGGCGTATTCAGAATCGGCCAAACGTCGTCCTTGTTTCGTTTGATTGGCTTCTTCGATGGGAGCGCGTTCATAGTGATCGACGGTTTCACGAAACGCGGCACGAAGCTGTCAGCGGCGGAACGCCGTAGGATCGACGAAGTTGCTCGCGTAAAGAGCGAAGTAGATTGGCGAAAGAACCAATGAACCCGGAAATCCGCAAGCTGTTGCAGGAACTGAGCGACTTCAAGGAAACCGCCGAGGGGGTGGGCCTTGAACTCCGCCTTTCCTTGTCGGAGATCGTGATTCGTCGTCTGCGTCAGTTGAACTGGACGCAGCGCAAGCTCGCAGAGCATGCTGGCTTCAAGGAATCGTTTGTGAGCCGGGTGCTGCATTCTGACGACAATTGCACGCTCGACACCGTCGGCAGACTGCTGCATGCTGTCGGCGTCCGCGCAAGGCTTCACGAATACGTGGCATCTGTAGCCCGGACCGCCGATGAAACATTGACAATTCTCTCGACTTGGTCGGAGGAATCTCGTGGCAAAGCGTCCATCAAAAGCGCGACGACCGTCCAGTGCTACCGCTATGCGGCGGCGAGCGCAGGCGGAGCGAGCGCGCGGCAGGGCACTCCGGCAATGGCGGGTTGATGTTGCTGACCTTCCGGTCCGCCCCGGCCCCCAATTGCCGTTGTTGTGGGTTGACCGCATGATGCTCGCGGTCCGCCACGACATCGACGTGGCTACGCTCCAGTTCTTTAGCGCGATTACCGAAGTCGGGGGCGGATTCTTGGCGGAGGCATCTCGGCTCCAGATGACCGTCACTCACTTGAAGGGAATCGCCGACGTAATCTGCCGGACTCTGAATTACACGCCGCTATCATCGTCGCCCCCGGCATCCGGTTCTGACAAACCTGACCCTGAATCCCCATCTTAGGCCGCAGGGCTCCGCGGCTTGCGTCTACAGTGTCTACGAAGACGGAACCCCGCGCCGCGGCCGCGCCGATGAAGCTTTCGTAGACGCGGACGCCCGCATCGACCGGCTTCCGTAGACGCCGAGGGGAAGGGGGTAGGTCGAATCGCTGGGGCGCGAAGCCCGTGGACCGCTGCCCACCCGTGCGCATGTTTGCGCGTTTCGATTCGTTTCCCGTGAAACAACGCGCCCGGCACCACGTCCGGCGAGCGGTGCGGGTCCTACCCGAGCATCCGAAACGCGCGGTTCGCGCAGCTCCGCGTCTGCCTTAGAATGCCCGACACCGGGTAGCGGCTGATCCCCGCATACGTTGCCCGGCGTTCGGTCTGTGCAGCATTCCACCGAACGCTGGGCGACGGCCCGGCCCGGAGTGCTGCCCCATGTCAAAGCGCAAGGCCGCTCGCAAGCCCGATGAAGCACCACAACCGAATGGCGCCGGCGAATCCGAAGTAAGTGCCGAGGATCGCGCCCGACTTTACGCGAAAGCAATCGAGAAGCACGAAGCGCGACCGTGGCCCGACTTCTCGCGCGCGACCCGCATTGTCGGCGACCTTGCGGCCGTTTGTGACGAGCGCGGCGTGACGATGTACCGCGAGGAAACGGTCATCCCCGGCGTCGCCAAGCCCGGCGCGGAGACGGGCGACGAGCAACCGGCACGAAAGGAAATGGCGCGTATGGAAAGCCGAATCGACGGATTGAAGACGGCCATACTGAGCGCGCTGCGATTCTTCGGGCGCCCTGACGTGATTGAAAAACCCGGCATCATGCGTGAGGTTTCCAACCTAAGCGCGGAGTTGCGCAGCGCATCGGGCGAGCGGCTGGACGCGATCGGCCGACGGCTCGTGGTGCTGCTGTGCGAAGCTCACAAGGGTATGGCGTTCGGCAACATCCCCGGTATTTCCATGTACGGCCTGCCCCCCGAGGCGGACGCCGAAGCAAAGCTGCGGGCATGGAATGAGTTTGTGCGCGAAATGACGGCCGCGACGTGGAGCAATGACGCCGATCGCGCCTCCGCGTATGACGCCGCACTCGCCGCGCTGCTGGACCCACCGGCGCCGGACGATTCCGAGCGGTACAAAGTCAACAACGCCCCGGCGGTCGGTACGCCCGAATACGCCGCATGGCATTACGAGAAGCAGGCGCACAGGAAACGCGAGCGCGACGCTGCACGCGCTCCGCGCGCCGAAATGGTGAGCCGGTCGGACCTGTCGCCGGAAGTGCAGGCACAGATTGAAAAGGGGTGGGAGCAATTGGCCAAGGAACAAGGGGAACGGCTCTGTAACGACGAAGCCCACCACTACCCACAATGGGTCCGCGAAATCGCCGGCGGCGTGAAACAGCTTGTCGCAACACCCGAGGGCTTGGCCAACATGCGGCAATGCGTGCGGGAGCATGCCGACTGCGCCATTGCCGATCCCCATTGCCGCGCGGTGCGTGCGGACGTATTGACGTCCCCGGCGGCGCAAGCGGCACTGCTTTCGCTGATTTACGATGAAGTCTGCCCGACCGGCGAGCGGATTAGCCCGTGGAATGCTATCGCACGCGACGGCGAAGAATTGCACGACGCTTTTCAACGACTGAGCGACACAGAAAAGGAACGCATGGCTGCCCATCTTGGGTTGCGGATGGGCGTCAAGCGAGAACTCGGCGAACTGCTGAAGGATGACGGCAACAGTGAACTGACAGAAAGCTGGCTGCGCGGCTGCCTCGAGCGCGTGATTGCGCACGTCGAACGGCCCGCCCCGGCCGACGGGAACGGCGAGACGACGAATCCGCAGGCTGTCTTGAACGGCGGAGACCGAAATGGCGCGCTCGGCGAAACTGAGTTGAACATCCTGCGGGAGCTTCGGAAGCGAAAGGCGACGACAGCGGCCAAGGCGGTGAAATCGAGCGTCTTGGCCGAGGCAATCGGCATGACTTCAGAGCATGTTCGCCAGACGGCCGGGAAGCTGGTAAAGGACGACTACCTACTGTCCGCGAGAGGGTGCATGGGGGGGTATTACCTGACGCCACAAGGCGACGAGAGCGCGAAGCGCCGCAAGCACGGCAGGCCCTAGGAATTGTAACCTTACATTTGTCTTACAGTTTGCCTACTGATCCTCACAATTGTCTGGTCCAGACTCTAGGGGACTGGCGAGCGCGGTACTCGCCGATGCCTGATGGAGACTGGACCGATGACACCCATTGTTTCCGACCGTTTCATTTCCCCTGACGACACTGCGCTGTTGGACGCTGACGCTGTGGCGCGACTGCTACGGTGCAGCAAACGGCACGTCTACCGGCTTGCCAGCCGAGGCGCCATGCCCGGCCCCGTGCGGCTCGGCGCGCTTACACGCTGGCGACGCGCCGAAGTTGAACGCTGGCTCGACGCGGGCTGCCCAAGCATGAGAAGCAAAGGCGGTGCCCGATGACGACGAGCCCGAACAGCATCCCCGAATCGAATCCGGCGGACGCGATCCCTGACCTGTTGGCGGTGTCGATGACGGCGGCCGCGAGGATGATCGGAATCTCCAGCCGAAGCCTTTGGCTTCTCGTCAATCGTGGCGAGGTTCCGCACTTCCGCGTCGGGCGGCGCGTGCTGCTGCCGTTGCCCGAGCTTCGCGCGTGGATTGCCGCGCGGACGAAGGGGGGGACGCGACATGTCGCCGATTGAGCGCGTGCTCGCCAAGTTGCCCGGCGCAAAGCGCAACGGTTCCGGCTGGATCGCGTGCTGCCCGGCGCACGATGACCGCAACCCGTCGTTGTCGATCGGCGCTGGCGCCGACGGTCGGGCGCTGCTGACGTGCCATGCCGGATGCAAGGCTGAAAGCATTGTTGCCGCACTCGGGCTGACGATGCGCGACCTGATGCCAACAAACGGCGCAACTGCGCACCGGCCGCGCGGCTCGACACCCGCGCCGCGACGACCGGCCCCGACGCCGAAACCCCCGCCGCGTTCAACGGACGCGCCACGCGAATCGTTCGCCACGCCCGAGGCTGCAATCGCGGCGCTGGAGCGATCGCGCGGGCCGGTTGCCGCACTCTGGCACTACCACAACGCCGAGGGCGACCACGTGGGCGACGTGCTTCGCTGGAACAAGCCCGACAGCACGAAAGACATTCTGCCCATCGCGCGCGACGAGAAAGGCGGCTGGGCGCACAAGGGAATGCCCGAGCCGCGCCCGCTCTACAACCTGCAAGTGGTGCGCGAGGCGGAAACCGTCTACGTCGTCGAGGGTGAAAAGGCGGCCGATGCGCTGATCGCTGTGGGACTCGTGGCGACGACCAGCGCGGGCGGCTCACGCGCTGCGAAGTGTACTGACTGGGCGCCGCTGGCGGGCAAGCGCGTATTCGTCCTGCCTGACAACGACGCACCCGGCCGCAAGTATGCGTCCGACGTGGTGAAGCTGCTGCAACAGCTCGCACCGCCCCCGGCGGTGTCCCTCGTGGCGCTGCCGGACCTGCCCGACAAGGGCGACGCATTCGACTCCATCGCGGCCTGGCGTGCGGCCGGTGACGACGACGACGCGATCCGCGCGCAGCTTGAACGGCTCGCCGCAAGCGCCAAGCCGATCGACCCAGAGGCGGACGTGCTGCCCGCGGCGCTGCGGTGGAAACGGTTTCCGGTCGAGTTGCTGCCCGAAATCCTGCAAACATTCGTGGTCGAAACCGCGAACGCGCTGGGATGCGACCCTGCGTTTGTGGCTGTCCCCGTGCTGGCCGTCGTCGCCAGCGCGATCGGCACCACGCGGGCAATCGAGCTAAAGGCGTCGTGGCGCGAGTTTCCGATTGTCTGGGCGGTCGTGGTCGCGCGTTCCGGCACGCTGAAAAGCCCCGCGTACGAAAAGGCGGCCGAACCGTTGCACGAAATGGAACGCGAGGCGGCCGCGGCGCACAAGGCCGCAATGCAGCAATACGAACGCGAGCTGCGCGAGTACAAGCGCGCCGCGAAGGACGGCGGAGTTGTGGGCGACCCGCCCAAGGCGCCGAAGCGCCCGCGCCACGTGACTGCCGACGTGACGATTGAGGCGCTGGCGCTGCTGCTGGAACAGAATCCACGCGGGCTGCTCGTGGCGCGCGACGAATTGAGCGGCTGGATTCGCAGTTTCAATCAATACAAGCGTGGGCAAGGCAGCGACGAAGCAAGCTGGCTCCAGCTCTGGCAAGCCAAGGCGCTGATCGTCGATCGCAAGACCGGGCCGTATCCGACGATCTATGTTCCGCGCGCCGCGGTGAGCATCATCGGCACGATTCAACCCGGCGTCCTGCGCGAGTTGCTGTCGCTTGGGCATTTCGAGTCCGGCCTTATGGCGCGGCTGCTGATTGTCGAGCCCCGCGTGCGCCGCAAAGTCTGGTCTGAGCGTTCTCCGTCAACCGCCACGATGCGGCACTACGCGGACCTGATCCGCGAGCTGTGCACGCTCTGCTACGTGCATACTGAACGCGGCCCCGAGCCCGTTGTTTTGGCGATGACTGCCGAAGCCAAGGCGGAATGGGAAGCATGGTACAACCGGCACGCGGTCCGCATTCACGAAGCAACCGACGACCGCCTGAGTGCGGCACTGGCGAAGATCGAAGCATATGCGGCGCGGTTCGCGTTGTTGCTCACGCTGGCGAGGAATCCGCTGGCGACGATCGTTGACGCCGAGGCGGTCCGCGCCGGATGCGCGCTGGCCGACTGGTTCGCGCACGAAGCGATGCGCGTCTATGCAACCTTCGCTGAAACGGAAGACGACACCGGACGTCGGAAGCTGCTGGACCTGATCCAGCGCAAGGGCGGTTCAATTACGCCGCGCGAGCTGGTGCAATCGTCGCGCGACTATCCGACGACCGCCGACGCCGAGGCGGCGCTGAACAAGTTGGCCGAAGCGGGCGCGGGCCGCTGGGAATACGTTTCGACTGGCGGTCGGCAAAGCAAGCGGTTCGTCCTGATCGACACCCCCGAAGCTGTCCACGAAAGCCCCCCGGCCCCAGCCGAATCCGGCACCGCTGTCTACGAAAGCCCGGCGGACGGCCCCGAGAATGAGGCTTTCGTTAACGTAGACAACGTAGACGCTCCCGACCGCCCGGCGCCCGACGATCCCCCGGCCCGGACTCCCCCGGACGGTGACGACTCTAGCCGGGTTTGACATTGACGACTTGTCCGGTGAGAAATCGCACCATGCCCCGAAAAGCGACGGCCCCCACGATGACCGAGCTACTGCGTCGAGCGTTGCGCAACGCCAAGTCAATCAACAGCGTGGCTGTAGCAACCGGCGTCCCCAAGGCGTCGCTGATTCGGTTTGTCAGCGGACGGCAGTCGCTGCGCCTGGAAGCGGCCGACAAGCTCGCCGCGCACTTCGGAATCACTTCACACCAACAGACAAAGCGGAGAATCCCATGAACACAGACGAACGCATTGAGCAATTGGCTCGCCAACTCGAAGCCTCGAAAGCCAGCACGCGCCGCACTCGCGGGCTTGCAGTGTTGGCGCTCATTCTTGCAGTTGCCGTTGCCGCACGCGGCGAATGGCGGTCAGGTCGAGGCATCGATAATAAGCCGACTCGCGCGGAAGCTCCGGCACTGAATTCAACCGACACATACTCTGTAATCCGAGCGAAGGAAATCGAGATTGTCGGCGACGATGGCAAACCCCGCGTCCGGTTAGCGACGGCTAGCGACTATGGCGCCATTACAACGATGACCGCGACGGGCACTCCAGCAATCTCGCTTGGCGGCCAACTTGGGGCAACGCACACAATTGCCACGCATGACGGCGACGGTCATCGAATTGTGGAAATGAGCGTTTCCCCGGGAGGCACCGGGGCGCTGGTCGTGAAAAGCGCATCCGGGCGGCAACTCGCCATTATGGAATCGATAGATGGTAAACATGGCCTTGTCCGAACGTGCAACGAAGTTGGCGGCGGCGGGGTTACAATTGGTTTCGACGAGTTTGGTGGGGGTCTGGTTGCTCTGATGGGCCCTAATGGGCTCCCGATCGTCGGGCTTGGATATGACGAGGGTAATGCTTCCGGGCAGGTGTCGATATGGGATGCGGAGCCTGCGTACGCTACATTGATTGGGGCAGGGCAGCTCCACGCAGTTGCGATTCAAGGCGCGGGACAAGAAGAAACTGCTTTGTGGAGCTTGGGATACGACGAGGCGGGGGCTCTCTTCCAATTACGCAATGTGCTAGGGAACACGCTACTGGAATTGGGAGGGGACGAGTGCGCTGGTAGAATCGTAGTGGGAGACGATCTTGGCCGCCCAAAGGTGCTCATCACGCAACAACAGGATGGGGGCGCAATACTCACCATGAACTCGGAGGGCTCTGCGCTTGTTTCTATCGGTGCCAAAGAAATGCGCCCGGCGCTTGCGCTACATGACGTGGATGGGTCTGAACTTGTTTCTCTTGGCACGGACCGGATAGCTGGTAACGGGCAGATTGCGATTGCAAATACCGACGGGGAACGCCTAGTCGGGCTCGCGTGCTCCCCGCTGGGATCAGGTGCGATCGTCACAAAGAATGCCCAAGGTGTGCCAATTGTAATTGTGGGCAGCCTACCGAATGGCGCAGGGAGCGTACAAGTCCACAACCAAGAGGGCAACATGTTGGCTTTGATCGGCGCCACAGACTCTGGTTCGGGCGGCGCACTTGGAATACTTAACGCCGTTGGAATACCACTTGTAGAATTAAAAGGTGTGGACGCTGGCGGCCAGGTTCTACTTCATAACAAGACAGGCGAGAATGTCGTCCAGGCGCTTGTCGACGAATACGGCATGGGATTCGTCGGCGCGTTCAACCGTGAAGGAACAGGGCAGGTCATTAAGCCCCGGTAGTCAACGAAAACGCTACCGTTATATAGCCCATTGACTACATGCGGGTCAGTCGATATGATGCTGAGCATGGGCGTGACCGACGACCTACGAAAAGCAATCCGCGCCGACTCGCGCACGGTGAACGCACTGGCGCGCGAGGCGGGGCTTTCGCCGATTCAGGTTTGGCGCTTTCTGAATGACGAGCGCGGGCTGACGACGCCCGGCGTCGATGCACTGTGCAACGTGCTCGGGCTGGAGTTGCGGTCGAAGCGAAACCGAAAGCGGGGTGCATCGTGAACATCGCTCAGCGCGTCGTGATTGTCGTTGGATGCCTGGCCATTCTCGCAATGGCCTTGTTCCCCCCGTGGACGAAGCATGCGCAATGGCAAAAAAGCGCGGACCGACCGCTCATTCACAATAGGCAGGCGACCTTTTACGCCCCAATCTACTCCCCGCCAGAGTCTACTGCGCCGCTGTCGATCTATTCGTACACACTGGATTCAACGAGACTGGCGTTCCAGTTTGTCGCCGCGATTCTGATTACGGTCGGCGCCGTGCTCGCGGTCGGCCCGAGACGAAACGCAGGACAGCGGACACCACGTCCGTAACGTGAACGAAAGCGAGGCTGAACAATGGCGAAACGACAACGGCCGCGAGGGAGCGGGAGCTTGTATCAGGACCGTCCGGGCGCGCCGTGGATTGCCCGCTGGTTCTCTGCCGACGGGCGGCGGATGGAGCGATCGACTCGCACGACCGACCGGGCCGCTGCGGAACGCATTCTTGCCAAGCGCGTGGCCGACGCCGCGATACGTCGGGACGGCGTGATTGACGTACGCGACGATCGGTACGCGGCAGAGAATCGACGGCCGATCGCGGAGCACGTGTCCGACTGGAGCGCCTACCTGACGGCAAAGGGTGCGGCGCCGAAAAGCGTCCGCCTGATCGTTCGCCGTGCGACCGCGATACTGGGCCGGATGAAAGCCGAGCGGCTGTCGGACCTGCAACCGTCGGCAATACAGGCGGCACTCGCCGAGCTGCGCCACGCGGGACGGTCGGCGCAGACACTCATTCACTACACGCGCGCCGTCAAGCAATTCGGCCGCTGGTGTCGGCGCGACGGCCGGACCCGCGAGGATGCGCTTGCCCCGCTGCCCGTCGGAACGGCCGCTGCCGATCGACGCCACGTGCGGCGGGCGCTGGACGCTGACGAGCTGCGCATCCTGATCGACGCCACGACGACGGCCGCCATGCGGTTCGGACTGAGCGGCCCGGAACGGGCGATGCTCTATCGCGTGGCCGTCGGGACGGGATTCAGGGCAAACGAGCTGCGCAGCTTGAAGCCCGGCTGTTTCCGGCTGGACGATGATCCGCCCTGCGTCGTGCTCCGCGCGGCCAGTAGCAAACACCGCCGCGAGGATGTTCAACCGATCGCGGCGGACCTTGCCGAGGCACTGCGCGGCTGGCTCGCCGATCGACCGACCGACGCCCCGGCGTTCAACGTCCCCGAGAAAACGGCCGCGATGATGCGGGCCGATCTTCGGTACGCGCTCGCTCGCTGGATTCGGTCAACGCCCGACCCCCGGCTCCGGCGCGTGCGGCGCGACTCCGGCACGTTGCGGCCCCCCGACGCGGCCGGGCGCGTGGCCGACTTTCACGCGCTCCGCGTTTCGTTCATAACGGCACTGGTGCGCGGCGGCGCGAGCGTCAAGGTCGCGCAGCAGTTGGCTCGGCACTCGACACCGACGTTGACGCTGGGCGTGTATTGCAAGCTGGGCATTTCGGACCTGTCGGGCGCGCTCGACACGTTGCCCCGCTTCACGCCCGAAGCCCCGAACGCTGAACGCTTGCGGGCAACCGGAACGTATGACGACCGCGCCGACGCCCCTGCAAACGACCCCCCCCTTAAACCCCGACAGTTCTCACGCTTTTCGGGTCAATCTGGCGCCGCGCCGCGCGACGAACGCGGCGCGATTGGCGGCGCGGGCAACGCACGTAAACCGTTGTCGCACACAGCGCAACGCGATACAATGCGTCGTGGTTCAACATCATGCGCCACCGTAGCTCAGTTGGTAGAGCAGCGGTTTTGTAAACCGCAGGTCAACGGTTCGAGCCCGTTCGGTGGCTGTCAGCAAGTCATGAGTTCTGCGCGTTCGAGAAGCCAGTAACAAGACAAGATCCAAGCTCGGGTGGCGCCGAGACAAGTCCGGAAACAAGCTCGGGGGCTGCGCAGGGTGCGTCGGGCGTAGTGGGAGGTGCGTCGGGCGTAGTGGGAGGTGCGTCGGGCGAGGCGGAGAGTGCGTCGCGTGAGGCGGGGGGAGCGTCGGGTGGGGCAGGGGGTGCATGGGTGCGGTTCAGGGGTGAAGAGGAGGCGGCGCGAATGGGGGCGAGCGGCAGTGGCGGTGATTCAGGACCGGTACGAGACGGGGTGGGGGCCTGCTGAACGGGCAGTTTGGGTCGAGCGGTACCCAAAAAAACCTTGCAACCGGCAAACCCGCTCGGATACACTTGAAATCCTGCGGCGTAGGCTGATCGGGCCAGTCACCTCGGGCCGCACGTCTGACTCGGAAAGAGTGCTCGCGCTTCATCGCGTCGTCGCCGCACCGGCGGCGGGGGGGCGTGCGCAGCGTTACGCCTGTAACTGGATTACCACGAGGAGGTTCGCAGATGCAGATGACCCTACTGGCATTGTTGGCGTATGCGCTGAGTTCGACGGGCTGGTCGGCGTGGGGACTGGAGGCAGGTTGGGCTGCGGCCAAAGCGAAGGCGGTGGCCGGTGCGGCGTCAGGCGTCGATCCGGTCAAGGTGGAAAGCGGCGCGGCCGTGCGTGGCGGCGGGGCAGGTGGCTGCGCGTGCGACGCCGACCTCGACGGCAGCGGCGTCGTTGACCTCGGCGACTTTGGCATCCTCGGGCAATGCCTGGGCAGTGCACCTGAAGGATTCTGTGAGAATGCAGACATCAACTGCGACGGCGTGATCAATGACGCCGATCGCGACGCCCATGGGTGCCAGATCGGGAGTACTTCGCCGGTCGAGGAGTGTTGTCCGCGGGCGTGCTGCATCCCGGATCTCCCGTGTCAGACGCTGACGCTGGCGGAGTGCATCGCTGCCGGCGGGACGGCATTCGGCCCCGGGTGCGACACGGGCGCGTGCTGCCTCGATGGGATCAACTGCGCGGTCTCAACAGAAGAGCAGTGTGACACAGCCGGTGGGGAATACGGCGGGCCCTGCGTGCGGTGCCCGACACAGAATGTGGGGATCATCAATGAACCCGGCGGCGAGATATTCATTCACGTGATCGGCCCGCCGGGCGGCTGTCCGGAGCCGGGATCGCTTCTCTCGCGCGGGGCTTGTGGCGGGCCGCCGTACATGGACGTGTGGGTCTCGCCGGCGAGCGGCTCGATGTGCCACACGTTCGGTGTGGCCGGTTCGCCGCCGATTCCGGCGGGGTTCTTCGATCCGGCGTCGGCGCCGTTCGTGGGGTCGGTGTGCCTTGAGGGCGTGCCGCTGGGCGTGCCGGGCTTCGGCGACGCGGACACGATCATCGAGCGGAGCGCCGACCCGTTCGACCGCTGTGAGATGCCGTCGCCGACGCCGAGCATGGTAAGCATTGAGATCGTGGCGCTGAGCCTGGAGAGCGTGTCTCCGATCACGGTGATGATCGGCGGGATGCCGACGCTGTGGGACGTGGCGGTCGACCTGTCGAGCGTGGCGTCGCCGGCGGGGACGTTGACGGCGATGAAGACGCACTGCAACGGCGGCTCGTACACGTCGTCGCTGCCGGTGCAGCCGCGGTTCACGTTTACGCGCGTGGGGATGCCGACGGAGGAGCGCGTGCTGGACACGGGTATCGAGGGGATACCGGCGGTGACGCTGGTTCAGAGTACGCCGTTTCCCTGGACGAGCGATCTGGACCCGGCACTGAACGTCGACGTGGACATGTGCAGCGACTTCCACCCGGCGATCACGGACAACCCGCAGTTCCTGCTGTGCGACTGCGACAACAACGGCGTGCGCGACGCGTGCGACCCGGATGATGACGGGGACGGGGCGATCAATGCGTGCGATGCGTGTCCGAACGAACCGGCACTGACCGAGCCGAGCGAGCCGGGGCAGGAGGTGTCGTGCGGGGACGGGATCGATAACGACTGCGACGGGGACGTGGACGGGGCGGATGCGGACTGCGCAGCGCCGGGCTGCATCTGCGGCGACCTGCAGAACCCGGGGCTCGGGGAGCCGGTCAATCTGGGTGATTTCAGCGAATTCGCCGTGTGCTTTGGGCTGAATGTCGGGGCGAATCCGCAGTGTGCATGCGCCGATCTGGACGGCAGCGGAATGGTCGACAACAACGACTTTGCGATCTTCACGGTGCTGTTCAATCAGGTAAGCGCGAACTCACCGCCGAACTGCCTCGATTAGGCCTGGTGCGGTCGGCATGCGGCGCGGGGGCTAGGTGGTGGCCCCGCGCCGCAGCCCGGCCGATCGGCGAATGGATCGCGGTCTGAGCCGGGCGGCGTTTCGGCGAAGCTCCGAATCATTCGCAATTCGGCGGCGAGCTTTGCGGGGGCAGGCCGAAGGCGCCGCTGAAGAGCGAGAAGTCGACGAGGTCGATGGCGCCAGAGCCGTCGAGGTCGGCGCAGGCAAATGTCCCGGCGGGGCAATCGACGGTCGGCGCGGCCAGGCCGAAGCAGCCGGCGAAAAGCGAGAAGTCGCCGAGGTCGACATTGTTACTGTCGTTGAGATCGCCGCAGCCGCAAGCGATGGGCGGCGGCGCGGCCGCGCTGAACCAGAAGCCGCCGCTGAGTTCGTACGATCCGCCGGACATGACGCCGGCGTCGGGCTGACCGATGGTGCCGGAGAGGGTGTAGGAGCCCCCGGTAGCGGACATGGTGCCGCCGCAGTCGATGGTGTACCAGTCGACGATGTACTCGGCTGCGCGGGCGACTTCGGGCACGGCGTGGGCGGTCAGCACGGTCGCGATGAGACACATTGGCATCGCTGCAAATCGATATGCATTCATGA
>CAZNDQ010000013.1:0-20729 GCA_964571825.1 uncultured Planctomycetales bacterium
ACGAGGTACGGTATGAACGAATGCGTCTCCAGCCCCAGCGCCCGCGCCCCGAGATACGCGCTGACGATCGACGCCAGCTGCAGCACCAGCGTGATGCCGAAGCACGCCAGCAGGCCGCTGAAACGATGTCGCATGTTGTGTACGGCCGCATCCGCGCGCCGAAGCATCACCCGGA
The DNA here is from genome assembly GCA_964571825.1 of uncultured Planctomycetales bacterium. Taxonomy (GTDB): domain Bacteria; phylum Planctomycetota; class Phycisphaerae; order UBA1845; genus CAZNDQ01. The sequence continues at coordinate 176 of CAZNDQ010000013.1, forward strand.
TCGGCAGCCGATCCACGATCCTGCCCAGCCGCGACACCCGCCGCAGCAGCGGTGAAAAGTACAGCGCTGCGCCGGCCGCCATCGCCCCCAGCCCCAGCAACAGGCTCGGCCCCAGCTTCAGCTCCCCGATTAGCCGCAACTGCCCGATCAGCGGATCGCGATAGTTGATCAGCGTCACCGCCGCCGCCAGCGCCACAAGCGACACCAGCCCCACGATGCGGTCCAGAAAGAGCGTCGTCACCGCTTCGGTTTTCAAGGACGTATGTTTCGTGACGTAATACGCCTTGTAGATGTCGCCGCCCACTGAGCCCGGCACAAAATAATTCAGCAGGTTTCCCGCGAAACAGAGCTTGATGCCAATCCAGTAGCTAATGTGAATATCCTGCAGCCGCAGCATCCAGACGAAACGCACGGACTGCAATAGCGGCGCCGGCGCAAAGACCAGCAGTGCCAGCAACGCCCCCCCGACGTTCATTTCCAGCGCGATGCGCCGCGCCGCCCCCCAGTCGAACTTGCGGAACACGACCCACAACAGGCCGACGCACACCGCCAGACGGATCGCCAGCCACAAAACCTTGCGGAGCCTGGGGGTCAACGCCGCGCGCCTTTCCCATATGGGTGAATGGAAGGCGGCATTATAGCCCCGCGCCGGGGTCAGACAATTCGTCCGCCGCGCTCGGCGCACCCTCGACGGCCGACCCGCTCAGCGCCGGCGCAAGCACCTCGCATCGCCCGCCCAGCTCCTCGATCCGCGCCAGCACCGGCGGTGTGACGAACGCCTCGATCTGCACCTTGCTGTCCGAATACGCCCGCGAGATGACGTCCGTCCGCTCAGCCAGCATCGCCAGCAGCCGTCCGTCCCCCGCGTCCACACGCAGCGTCACGCGCAGCCGTCGACCGCGCACGTGTTCACGGATCCGCGCCCGCAGCGCGTCCAGCCCCGTCCCCTGCTTCGCCGAAATCCGCACCGCACCAGGCAGCAGCCGCTCCGCGATCAGCGGCAGACTCGCGTCCTCGACCACGTCGATCTTGTTCAGCACGGCCAGTTGCGGCTTGTCGGCCGCGCCGAGCTGCGACAGCACCTCCAGCACCGCGCGAATCTGCGAATCGACAATGTGCGACGATGCGTCAACGACGTGAATCAGCAGATCCGCATGGATCGCTTCCTCCAGCGTCGCCCGAAACGACGCCACCAGATGATGCGGCAGATCGCGCACGAACCCCACCGTATCGCTCAGCAGCACCGTCTCGCCCGGGTTCAGCTCCCAGCGCACAGTCTTCGTGTCCAGCGTCGCGAACAGCTTGTCCTCGATATAAACATTCGCGCCGGTCAGTGCCTGCATCAGCGTGCTTTTGCCCGCGTTCGTGTACCCGATCAGCGATGCCGTAAATGTCCCGCGCCGGCTATGCACCTCGCGCAGCTTCCGTTCGTCGATGCGGGCCAGTTCGCGCCGGAGCTGCGTCACGCGGCGCTGCACGATCCGCCGGTCAATCTCAATCTGCCGTTCGCCCGGCCCGCGCGTGCCGATGCCGCCGACGGCGCCCACGCCCGTCGCGCCGCCCGCCCCGGCGATCCGCTCCAAATGCTTCCACATGCCGCGCAGCCGCGGCGCCGTATACTGGAGCTGCGCCAATTCGACCTGCAGGCGCGCCTGCGCCGTCCGCGCATGCGTGGCGAAGATATCCAGGATCAGCTCGCTGCGATCGACGATCTTGCGCCCCGTAATCTCCTCCAGGTCGCGGATCTGTGTCGGCGTCAAATCGTTGTCGAAGATGATCACGTCGACGTCGGCGTCGCGTGCGCGCTGGGCGATTTGCTCCGCCTTGCCCCGGCCGACAAAGTGATTCGAGTCGATCCGCGTCCGCTTCTGCAGGACGTGCTCGACGACATTCGCCCCGGCCGTTTTCGCCAGACTGCGCAGCTCGCCCAGCGGGTCGCGCGGGTCCGCGTCTGAGTCCGGAAGCAGCACGCCGACCAACATCGCGCGCTCCAGGCGCACCGACAACTCTGTCCGCTCGATGTTCTTCAACGCAAGATTCCAGACATGGGGCCGGCGATGATTTCGTCGCGCGGGCCCTTTGCCGCGCGGCCCTCAAGCGAAATGTCTGCACAATCCCCACGCATCGATGTTGCTCGCCAGACTATATCGCGCGGCACGAGTTCGATCAACGCGGGGCTTGCCGCGCCCCGTTCCGCGCGTAGCATACAGGTGGTATCGGACCGGCCGACACGACTCGCGCCTGCCGAAACGGGGTTGCTCATGAAATTCGCTTCCGCGATCTCCACCTCCGGCGACGCCGCACAGGCGGTCCGCGAAGCCATCGCCGCCGCGCGCGACGAACTCGGCCCGCGTCATGCTCACCTCGTTTTGCTCTTTGCCACCCCCCACTTCGAGGATGACTTCGTCCTCTTCAGCGAGGAACTCGCATCTGCCTTCGGCGGCGCATTGTGTATGGGCTGCACGGCCGAGGGCGTCATCGGCGAAGGGCGCGAGATCGAACGAACCTGCTGCCTCTCGCTGCTCGTCGGCCACCTGCCCGGCGTGCGCCTCCGCCCCTTCCACGTCCGACAGGCCGCGCTCGAAGAGGCCCTCGACGAACCCGCGCAGAGCGAACTTTTCGGTGGACGCGACCCCGAAGCCCGCGGCGTCATTCTCTTCGGCGACCCTTTCAGTATTCACATCCGCCAGTTGCTTGATGCGCTCGGCACCGCCATGCGCCGCTGCCCCGTCGTCGGCGGTATGGCCAGCGGCGCCGAGGGCCCCGGCCAGAACGTCCTCATGCTCAACGAGCAACTCTACCGCGACGGCGCCGTCGGCGTCGTCCTTGCCGGTGACGTCCGCTTCTCCTGCATCGTCTCTCAGGGCTGCCGCCCCATCGGCCAGCCCTTCGTCATCACCCGCGGCGAACAGAACATCATCCACGAACTCGGCGGCAAGCCCGCCCTCGAACGCCTGCGCGAGACCTTCTCCGCCCTCTCGCCCGACGACCGCAAACTCGCCGAGACCGCCCTCTTTCTCGGCATGGCTATCAACGAATACCAGGATCGCTTCGGCCGCGGCGATTACCTCATCCGCAACCTCATCGGCCTCGACCCCAAGCGCGGCGCCCTCGCCGTCGGCGACATCGTCCGCGTCGGCACCACTGTGCAGTTCCACGTCCGCGACGCCGCGTCCGCCGACGAGGACCTCCGGGCTTTGCTCCAGCCGCACGCTGCCACCGGCCGCGTCCCGGCCGGCATCCTCCTCTTCGACTGCAACGGCCGCGGAACCCGCATGTGGGAACAGGCCGACCACGACGTCGCCTGTATCTCCGACTCCCTCGGCGGCGTCCCCACCGGCGGCTTCTTCTGTGCCGGCGAGTTCGGCCCGGTCGGCGGCCGCAACTTCATCCACGGCCACACGGCCAGCGTCGCCCTCCTCAGCCCCATCACCCCCGACGCCGTCGATTAGCCTTCAAGCCAATGTCTGGCGAGCCATGGCCAGGTCCCGGTTCGCCTGCGACTTGAGTGGGATTCGCAGGCCCGGTTCGCTCCCGGCAAAGCGGGCGCAGGCATGTTCCTGACCGTGGGCGGCTCCTGTCACAAAAACGAAGTGCTGCAAAAAAACCGGAAATCCTCGGAAGATTTCCGCCCGCCCCGCGTATGGACGGTAGAGACAACCCCCTGTCGGCCAGGCGGACGGCGCTGGTTTGGGCGTATCACTCGCTTGAGCCGCGCCGAACCCGTCGGCCGGCCCGCCCCCGCACCGGCGGGCGAATTGCAGGGGAACACGTCGGTCGGTCCTCGGCATCCGGCCCCCGGACAGTGCATTCATGTCGCCCGTCTGCCGGCGACGACGGCGCCGCCGGCGGCGGACAGGACGCGCCGTGCGGCTGCGCGCCGCCACGGCCAACACCGGAACGGAGGCGCATTCATGGCCGCCAGCAGGATTCGATTCGGTCAGCAAGCCAGTGAAAACGCGACGATCGAGGAGAGGGTCATCACCCCGACGGGAAACTCATCTGTAGAGGTCGACGTTGAATTGGACGACACCGATTCCGACGTCGCCAAGAAAGTGCATGACGCGTGGAATGCCGGATCGGATCGCCCCGCGACCGTCTCGCGCAGCGGCCCCGAGCTGACCTTCACCTGCGAGGGGTCCACCGCGCCCACCTACTCCACGCGCGAGAACGGCGGTGCATTCGTCATCGTGCCGACGCACCCCACCAAGCATACGTACGGATGTAACCTGCAGGTGTGGGTCGTTCCGTAACGCGCGGTGCGCTTTCCATGGTGCAAAGGTCGGCCGCGGTGACAAGTTGCGACTCGGCGGTGACGGAGCGGGTGCCGATCAGTGCCCGGCTAGGCGATCATCCAGAGCACTCAGTCGCTGCCGTGCGATCTTGAACTCATCGGTGTGGTCCGGGCAAACCGCGGACGCCTGATTCAGCCATGCGCGCTCAGTCGAGCGGTCGCCGGCAATCCCGGCATGGGCAGCCAGGTGGAAGTATGCGTCGCACTGGTGGTCCGCATTCTGTGCCGCGGCGACCAGCGCCTCATCCGTGAGTTCGCCCCGGCAATGGCGTAGCAGGTTCGCGTAACCGGGCGTCATTTGAATGTCTTCCACGCGCGCGAGCATCTGCGTGGCTGTTTCCGCGTCGCCGGGCTGACCGCGCCGAGAATACAGCTCCCAGAGCCAGAAATACTGGCTCGGCTCAGACTCCGCCATCAGGCTCATTGCGTGCTCGAGGAAATCGATCGCACCGGGAAGGTCGCCCTGCACCCAGAGCAACGCACCGCAATACCTCGGTGGCCCCGGCTCGCTCGGCGCCAACTCGCCGGCCCGGCGAAAGTCCGCCAACGCTTCCTCGATCCGCCCCAGTTCCCAGCAAAGATGGGCCCGAGAATAAATCTCGAAGCTTGAGTTCGGATCCAGTTCGATCACTCTGGTGTAATCGGCGACGGCCAGCTCGCTCTCGCCGAGCGCCTCGTACGCCTGGGCCCGATTGGTATGTGCGGCGATGGAATTCGGCGAATAGGAAAGTGCCTTGGCGAAATACTCCACCGCCTCCCCGTGCCGGCCCAACTCGTTCAGCGTCTTGCCTAGATCCACCAGCACGTCGACGCTTGCCGGCGCCGCGCTCAGTGCCCGATGCAGGCTATCGTAGGCCTCCTGGAGCTTGCCCTCTTCAAGAAGATGCCGTCCGCGCAGCGTTAGCGCCAGGCCGCAGTCCGGATCAATGGACAATGAGGTTTCCAGGTCGTCCAGGAAGATCTTCCTGTCTCCCTGCACGTAGCGAATCCGTGCTCGCAGCGCAAAGGCGTCGGCCAGCCGCGGCATCAGCTCGATCGCCCGATCGCAGTCTGCCAGCGCCCGTTGGTATTCTCCCATCGCCAGAAACAGCTCGGCCCGATAGATTCGCGTTGAATACCGGTTCGGTGCCAGCCGCACGGCCTCGTCATACCACTCCATCGCTTCGCGATGCCGGTCAAGCCGGTCCAGTGCCGCGCCTCCCCAGACCCATCCGTCCGGCGACTTCGGTTGGATCGCGCGCAACACCTCCGCGTCGGCCAGCACGGCCTCGGGGTTCCTCAGCACCGTATTCCGCCAGGCCCGCTCCGACCGCGCGTCGAGATTTGAGCCGTCCTCCGCCAGCAGCTTCGTCAGCAGCTCGACTGCCTCGGCAGATTGGGCCACGTCCAGCGCCGCCGCACGATAGTAGAGGTCGTCCGCTGCCAGCCGCAGCCCCTCTTCGCGATGCTTCGCCGCGTGCTGCGGGTTAGTGAGTCGATACACCTGCCCCAGCAGCAGATGCGCTGGGCCGCAGTCCGGGTGCTGCGCGAGAATCTCCTCCGCCGCTTTGCCCGCGTCTTGGGTGCTGATCTCGCGATGCAACAGAAACGCTCGCCGGATTCGCGCGTCGAGAAACTCCGGATCCCGCTCGATCGCCCGTTCATACAACGCCACCGCATTCTTCGGATAGCGATACGCCTCCGCCTGCGCCTCGAAGTACAGCCGCCGCGCCTCCTCGCGCCGCTGCGCAGCGGCGGCGCGACCGGCCAGGCTCTGGAAATACATCGTCGCCCCCGCCGCGATTACCGCGGCCGCCGCCAGCCCGCTCAGCCCAAGCGCCACCCGCCGCCGCCGCACGAACTTCCGCGCGCGGTAGACCGCGCTGGCCGGGCGCGCCGCGATCGCCTCGCCCCGCATGTACCTCCGCACGTCGGTAGCCAGCTCCCCCGCCGTCGCGTACCGCCGCTCCGGCTCCTTGGCCAGCGCCTTCGCCACGATCGTCTCAATGTCAGTGTCCAGCGGACAGCGGCCGGCGCGGCGCCCGCTCTCGCTGTTGCCCGGCGCGCCGAGCGGCGCGTTCCACGCGCGGCGAAGCGACAGCGGCGGCGTTTCGCAGATGTGCCGCAACACGTCCGTCACCCGGCCCTGCACCGGATAGGGCGAGCGACCGGTCAGCATCTCGTACAGGATCACCCCCAGCGCATAGACGTCCGTTCGCCGGTCGACGGCCTGCCCGCGCTCCGCCGCCTGCTCCGGCGCCATATAGGGAAGCGTCCCCACCAGCTCCAAGCTGCCCGACATCAGTGTCTGGCGCGGGTCGGCCAGCAGCCGCGCCAGCCCGAAGTCCAGCACGCGCGGCTGGCCTTCGACATCCACAAGAATGTTCGACGGCTTCAGGTCGCGGTGCAGGATGTCGCGCGTATGGGCGAACTCAACCGCCTCGCACACCGCGGCGAACAGGTCAAGCGACCGCTCCAGCGTCAGGCCATACTCGGTGATATGTCGCAGGAGCGGCAGCCCGCGCACGTAGTCCATGACGCAGAACTGCATGCCCTCAGCCGTCACGCCCGAATCGAAGATGGTAATGATGTGCGCGTGGCGCAGGCCCGCCGCCAGCTCGATCTCGCGCTGGAACCGCAGCTTCGCCGACTGCGAGGCGAAGGCCCCGTCACGCAGCACCTTGAGCGCGACCTCGCGCTTTGTCGATTCCTGTATGGCGCGGTAAACGACGCCCTGTCCGCCGCGGCTGATCTCTTCGACGATACGGTATCCGGCGATATTCGGCGCAATGATCGGCCGGTCCGCATGCGGCGGTGGCGCGGATGATGAGATCTCCGGCGCCGGGGCCGCGGCCCGCAGCAGGCCTGAGCCGTGCAGCACGCGCACGTCATGCAGCAGGCGCTCATGCGCGTGGAGCAACTCCGCCTCCTTGCGCGCGCACTGCATGCAGGTCTGGAGGTGCGCGCGCACTGCCGTTTCCTCCGGCTCGGGCAACTCGCCCGCGTGCAGACGGTCCAACATCTCCGCGCTCACGCACTGCGTCAGCACTTCAATCTTCCTCGCCCACCAGGTCGTACATCCGCGCGCGCAACTGCTGCGTCAGTCGCCACTTGATCTTGTACAGCCGCTCGGGCTCCAGGCCCATGTCGGCGCATACCTTCTCCGCCGGCTGCTCGTCGATCGCGTATCGTTGAAACGCCTCGAACGTGATCGGGTCCTGCCGCTCGCGGATGCTCTGCAACGCGTGGCGCAGGTGCTCCTCGTGCCAGACCCGGTTGAACACCTCGTCCGGCGAACTCTCCCGTGACGGCATCGACTCAAGCGCCGCTTCCCCGGCCGTGCTCTCTGTCCGCTTACGCAGTCGGCTGATGACGATATTGTGCACCATCGTCCGCAGCCACGCTTTGAACCGCCCCCGCTGCGGGTCGTAGTCGAACTTCTCGATATGGCGGTGGATTTGGAGCATGCACTGCTGCACCACGTCCTCGGCCTCGTCGTCGGCGAGTTGGAGCGCCTTGGCATAGCGAAGCAACAGGGGACGGTAGATGCCGTCAAACTCGGCCCAGGCGTCTGCGTTCTGCAGGTCGCGGATGCGCATCAAGAGACTGAGCCGCGTCGTATGCATGGAAATGCCCACCAATAAAGCGGTTATCATACCAGACCGAGCCCTTTTCCGGCAGCCGTTGCTGAACTTTCTCACAAGCCACTGCACAGAATTACCCAGATCCGTGCGCACGGTCGCCGCGCATTGCGAGACGGGCCTCTCTGATAACTCTATATGCGAAAACAGGTTATGACTCGTGGAGCGGCCCGGCGCTATGGCCGGGGCCCCGCCGGCGATGGACGCTGGGCCAACCGCCACCGTCCCTTCGTGGTCCACGTCAGCACCACAAGTAGGCTCAAGCTCCCCAGCAGCAATAGCCCGCACTGCCGCGCAAAAGGGTGCACCGCATAATGCACCCAATTCAGCAGCACGGCAGCAGTTAGTGCCAAGACAAGTCCCGGGTGCGAAGGCGCGGATGCCGATTGGTCAAGCGCCAGCGCCCACGCCAGAGCATACGGCACCACCAGCACGGTGTAGTAGTGATGCCAGGCGATGTGAGAGATCGCATTGGCCAGCACCATCGGCAGCGTGAAAGCCACCAGCCAGGCAGCGGTGCCGGGCGCGGCGCCGCCGCGGGCGGCAATCGCCATCCACATGAGTAGGACCATTGCCGCAGCGGCCGCCAGCAGCCGCACCGTCCCCGGCCGCAAGTCCGCCACCGACAATGCAAACGGTTCGTGATCGGCTAGCGACCCCCGCGCCAGCCACCGCGCCAATACCCCGAAGAGGCTCTGATTTGAGGGGCTGTACTGGTTGAAGCCTGACATCACCTCGCCCTGTGCGAACGCGCGGTCGGACACGAACGGCACCACGATGCGGGAGGTCCATTCGTGTACGTCGGCCCAGCCGCGCGCCGGCCCCCGCACGGACGGCGGCACGACCACGAGAAATATGGCCAGGGCGACGGCGAACCCCGCCAGCGCCCGCCACTGGCGGCGCACGATCAAGGGCAGCACGAGCAGCGCCGGGTACGCCTTGAGCGCGGCGGCCAGCGCAATCCACGAGCCGCCGCGCACGTTTCGCCCGCCGCGCAGACACCACAAGGCCTCCACCATGAGGCACAACAGGATGGCGCTGATCTGCCCCCGTTGAAGCCCGCCGACCACCGGTCCGAAGTTGGCGATGAAGGCGAGCACGACGATCGGCCCGGCGCGCGGGCCGGCGATCGGCGCCAGGAGTGCGATCAATCGGCGTCCCGCCCACAACAGCGCCGCCACCGAAAGCGCATACCACGCGAGTACCGCCCACGGCAGCGGCAGCAGCGCCGGCGCCATCGTCAGCACCGTCATCGTCGGCGGATAGTAATAGGGCCAGCCGCTGGGATGCTCGACGGCGTAGACGTCGCCGCCCTCCAGCGCCGCGCGCCCGGCCGCGTGGAACATGACGAAGTCGCTGCGCTGCTTGCGGCTCTCGATCGCGCGATAGTACACATTCCAGCCGAGCAGCCCGACCGCCGCCGCCAGAACGAGCCAGTAGAAGGTGCGGGATGCGACCTGTTTCGAGGTCAACGCCAACGTCGACGACCGATCCGACGCCCGTGCGTCAGTAGAGCGGATTGATCACCAGCCCCGTCGCCAGCTTGGGGAAGAAGTACGTGCTCTTCTGCGGCATGAGCCCGCCGGCCTCGCTGACGGCCCGGAGCTGCGCCATCGTTGTCGGCCGGACGATGATCGCCAGGCCATTCTCTTCGCGCGCCGTGCCCTCGGCTCCGCCCACCGTCTTGAGATAGCGCACCTGCGCCTCGCGCCCGCGGTTCAGCTTTTTGACGAACATCTCGTCGAGCAAATAGCGGTGCAGGTAGGCGAGGTCGAGCTGCTGCCAGGCGGCGCACTGCGCCGGCTCCAGCCGCGCCACGATGTCGCGGTTGGTGATCGTCGCGGCCCAGCGCCGGTCGGTCCGCCCCGAGTACAGCTCGAAGTCGGCGCTCGGCGCCCAGCCCGTCGCCGGCTCGATTCGCAGTCCCTGCCCCCACGCCTCGAGGACCTTCTCGTCGCTGATGTCGCCCAGGTCGACGAGCACGCGATGCGTCGGCAGGATGAGCATTCCCGGATCATCCATCGCCGCCAGCGCCACAAACACGAACTGCGCCGCGTGGTCCGGCGCCAGCGGGCCTTCGCGCTGTGCCAGCCAGTCGCGATACATCCCGGCCGTCAAGTACCGATGATGCCCGTCTGCGATGTAAACCTTTTTCTTGTGCAGCATGCCGGTCACGCGCTCGATCAGCGTCGCGTCCGTCACCGCCCAGAGGCGGTTCTCGACGTCCTCAAGTGTGCCGAACAGGTCGGGCTCCGGCGCGACGCTCTTTTGGAGCAGGTCGGCGATCTCGTTCTTCGGATCGACATAGAGCGCGAACACCGGCGAGAGCTGGCAGTGCGTCGTCTTCATCAGCGCCAGCCGGTCCTCCTTCGGCCCGCCGAATGTCTTTTCGTGCGGAAAGACGCTGCCCTTGCCGAACTCTTCGATGCGCATACGGCACATGAGCAGCCGCCGCGTGTAGTGCCGCCCCTCGTGCGTGAACCGCTGGTGATAGACGTAGAGCGCCGGGTCGGGCTCGGTGATCAGCACGCCGTCGTTCTGCCATTGGCGCAGGTCGCGCGCGGCTGCCTCGTAGACCTCCTCCGGGCCGGCCTTGCCCGGCGGAATGTAGGGCAGGTCGATCAGCACGATGTTGTGTCGGGCGCGAGCGGCAAGCTTATCCTTGTCCTTCTGTCCGAGAATGTCGTAGGGCGGCGCGATCCGCGCCGAGATATCGCGCCCCTGTTGCGCACCGTACCGAATCGCCGCGAACGGACGGATTTCCGCCATGACTGCTGGTCCCCGAAAAGCAGACCCCGGCGCCGGTTCCCGTCCGGCGCGGCGCGCATCCTAGACCGCCGCCGCCCGCGCCGCAACGCATCGACCGGCCGGTGCGTCTCTGGTATATGCGTTACGTGCAGCGTTCCGCGGCCGGCTCGGGCGCGGGGACGATGGGGGCCGCTTCGCCGTCCGGCGCGGCCGTCTCGTCCGACAACGCTGCCGCCGTTGCCTTGCGATGGGTGATGAGGACCACGGCGGAGATGATGATCGCCATCGCGGCGAACGTCCGCGCGCCCAGTTGTTCGTCGAGCACCGCCCAGCCCAGCAGCACGGCCACACACGGATTGACGTAGGCGTACGTTGCCACGCGCGCCGGTGTGCTCACGCGGAGCAGCCAGACATACGCCGAGAATGCGATCAGCGACCCGAAGACGGTCAGGTAGGCAAGAGCCACGAGCGAGCGCGGCGAAAACCGCCCGGGATGCACGTCACTCCATTCGCCGGTTGCCAGACCCGCCAGGGCCAGTGCTGCGCCGCCCGCGAGCATCTCCATCGCCGTCGCCAGCAGCGGCGAGGCCGGCAGCCGCGCCTGCCGCGAATAGAGCGAACCGACTGCCCACGACAGCGTCCCTGCCAGCAGTACAGCCGCGCCGACCACGCTCACCGGCTCGCTCGCCGCGACTGCGCCGGTGCTCGTGCCGGGATTGATCAGCACGATCATGCCGACGAAGCCGAGAAGCACGCCGCACACCTCGCGCCAGCCCGGCCGCACGCGCACGAACGCCAGCCAGTTCAGCAGAACCATCCAGAACGGGACGGCCGACACCAGCAGCGACGCGATCCCCGAAGGCACGACCCGCTCGGCCCAGCACACCGCGCCGTTGCCGCCCAGCAGCAGCAGCGCGCCGATGATCGCCGCGTACACCCAGTGCGCGCGGCGCGGCGCCGGCGCGCCCGTCCACCGCGACCAAGTGTAGAGCACGGCGCCGGCGACGAGAAAGCGCGCGCCCGCCATCAGCAGCGGCGGCAGCGTTTCCACCGCGACGCGGATCGCCAGGTAGGTTGAGCCCCAGATGATGTAGATGGTGGCAAAGGCCGCGACGATCCCCGCCGTCGACGCCGCCCGGCCCTCCGCGTGGTGTTGATCCAAGAGCGTGATTTCCGTCCGCAGTTTTGAAGTAACCGCCCCATCCATAATAGGCGGGGCGCTGCCGGCGCCGCCGGGCGACCGGCCGCTTACCTCTACGCCGCTGCGGCCGCAGAGGTTCCAACTGCCGGATGGCTCAATGGTGCTGATGAAACCGCTCGACCGACGCCCGCACCTCGTCGAGGGCCGAGGCGGCTGGGGCCCAGCCGCCGGTTTCGGTCTTGGCGCCCTCGAGTTGCTTGTAGGTGGCGAAGAAGTGCTCGACCTCGCGCAGGAAGTGCGGCGGCACGTCGCGCAGGTCGCGGAACTCGGCGAACAGCGGATCGGTGTTCGGCACCCCGAACACCTTGTAGTCGTTCAGCCCGCGGTCCTTCATCTTGAACAGCCCGATCACCCGCGTCTGGATCAAGCAGCCGGTGAAAGTCGGCTCGTTGACCATCACCAGCACGTCGAGTGCGTCACCGTCCTCGGCCAGTGTCTGCGGGATGAAGCCGTAGTCGCCCGGGTAGTGGCTCGACGAAAACAGGTAGCGGTCGAGCCGGAAGAGGCCTGTCTGCTTGTCGATCTCGAATTTACTCCGCCGCCCCTTCGGGATTTCGATGATCGCGTTGACCACCGAGGGCAGGTCCGTTCCCGGCTCGATCGCCGTCCAGAACTCATGTCGCACGATACGTCTCCTCCTGCGTGGGCAGCGACGCACCCGGCGGCACTGCCGTCGACCCGTCGCGCGAGCCTGCCCGCTTTCTCGGCCACCATCGTCGCCACCCGCCGTCGCGCAGCGCGTCCGCCTGGTGCCTCACGCGCCGCAGCAGCCGCCGAGCCCAGACGAACTCCGTCGCCAACAGCGCCAACCCGAGCAGCACCGTGACGACCCCCGGGCCCGGCAGCACGAACATCGCCAGCCCGATGAGCACGACGGTGGCGCCGATGACGAAGATGACGATGCGCCGGGCCTGACGCCACAACATATCAGGCGGCGGCGCGGGCGCTTCGCGCTCGGCAGCGGCGGGGGGACACGTGCCGCCCGTTTCCTCATGCGGCGATTCCCGCGGGGCCGATGGCCGCGCCGCGATTACAGATGCCAGCACGCCCACCGCCAGAATGCCGCAGATCACCGCCAGCGACACCGGCGTCGGGATCGGGTAGTGATGCGACAGGATCATTTTCACCCCGACGTAGGCCAGCAGGAAGACGAGGCTGATTTTCAGATAACGGAACCTGTCCAGCACGCCCGCCAGCGCAAAGTACAGCGACCGCAGCCCGAGAATGGCGAACACATTCGAGGTGAAGACGATGAACGGGTCGCGCGTGACGGCGAAGATCGCCGGGATCGAATCGACGGCAAAGAGTACGTCCGTGCTCTCCACCAGCAGCAGCACGAGGAACAGCGGCGTGATCGCGCGCCGGCCGCCGACGCGTGTAAAGAACCGGTGCCCCTCGAAGTCGGCGCTGACCGGATACAGGCGCCGCGCCAGCCTCACCAGCGGGTTCCGCCGCGGCTCGATCTCCTGCTCGCCGGCCATCAGCATCTTGGCCGCGGTGAAGATCAGCAGCCCGCCGAAAACGTAGACGATCCAGTCGAAGCGGTGGATCAGGGCCGTGCCCGCCGCGATCATCGCCCCGCGCAGCACCAGCGCGCCCAACACGCCCCAGAACAGCACGCGGTGCTGGTACATCCCCGGCACCATGAAGTAGGCGAAGATCAGCGCGATGACGAAGATGTTGTCGAGGCTGAGCGATTTTTCGACGACATAGCCGGTGAAAAACTCCAGCGACGCCTGCTTCCCGCCCACGGGATGACCGAATGAGGTTCCGATGCCGAGCAGATGATGCTCGTACAAAAAATAGAGCGCGACATTGAAGATCAGCGCCGCCGCCACCCACACGGCCGTCCAGCCCAGCGCCTCGCGCACGCCGATGACGTGGGGCTTTCGGTTGAAGACGCCCAGATCAAGCGCCAGCATCCCCAGCACGAGCACAACGAAGCCAATCCAGAATAGCGCCATCGATGATTCCCGCCGCGCTGCCACCGCGCGCGATGCGCGCAGGACGGAATGCCCCGCTTTTCGGCGTGCCGGGCCGGTGTTGTCGGCACGGTCGCGCGGTCAGGTGGCTCCGGCAACGTACCCGAACGGCACCGCCTGTCCACCAACGGAGTGGATTGTAGGTGTGATGTTGGAATCGCTGCGTCACATTGACTCGATGCGCGAAACGCGCGCCGCGATTCGATCGTTCGTTGGCAACAGCATCAGCAAAGCGACGATCGCGAGGCCCGGCGCCACCCACGCCGTCGGGTTGCCCGTGATCAACACGACGACGCAGCCGAACAGGCCGAACGCCTCGGCCATCGCGGCCGGAATTAGCCCCATGCGCAGCAGGTGGGGCCCGAGCACGACCGGGCGCTGCTCCGGCTCCGCTGCCTCCCAGGCCGCTCGCGCATTGCGCAGCATCGCCGCGCGGACCATCTGCCACGCCCCCGCCTCGGACATGCCAAAGATGCCGAGCACCGTGAGCAGGATCGGCTCCAGCTTCGGCTGCAGTTCCAATTGCCCGCCGAGCATCAGCACCACCGCCGCCAGACCCAGCATTCCGGTCAGCATCGCCGGAATAATGATCCACAGCGGCTGTACCGCACGCTCCAGTTCCGCGTCCGTTGTCATCACATACCTCCCGCCGCCAGGCTGCAGGATCCTATGGCTTCCTTGAGGGAATATCGGCTCATCACGTCCGATTGCGCAATGCACGTTGCCGGCCGCAGCGGACCTGCTCGTCAGGGCCCCGGCGGCGTCCGAGTCGTGATGCCGAATAATGTGAATCTCCGATTTCGCACCGCGCATTCGCGCTGATTTGTTTGCCCGGCGGCGCCCTGAATTCTACGTTTGCCTCGGCAGCCGTCGTTGGCGTTCCGGCGCGGATGTTGCGGGAAACAGAAATCCGGACGCGTCCGGCGGAATCCGCCGACGGGCCGAGGCCAATAGGGGGCACCATCTGACACCCGCGGGGCCGAATCGGACCCGCTAGGAGAATGAGGCGACGCTTTATCCGCCCGCTTCGGCAAGGCTGCGTCCGCATCAAGCGACAGGGGTCCGGGTGAGCGGCGCCGACGCGCAACGAAACGACTTTCGGACGCTCGCGGCCCGACGCGCCGCGACACTCTCGGACGAATCCGCGCCGCTCGCGCGCGGCTAAGGTTGCCACCAGCGCTCGCCGATTCACCGCCGGTCGGTTGAATCGCCGCGGCGCGGCGCAACAGACAACAGTCCGGCCCCTAAGCGGCTGGCCGAAAGGCAGGGGAAACATCGCCGAACGGGAAGGCGGAGAGAACATGAGTTTCGCCATCGAACTGAACAAGCGGCAGTCCACAAGGACGATCGAACAGGCGCTGCGCCGGCAGGTCGAGACCACGCTCGAGCCGCGCGTCGAGGGCGGCGGCGAGCCGCTCGTCGGCATGCTCGCGCAGGACCGCTCCGAGCTGTTCACCTTCGACCTGGCGCGTGACCCGGGTCGGCTGCTCGACCGGCTCGTCGGCGCCTACTGCGAGGGCCACTTCCAGCTCGGCGAAAGCCGCTACCTCTTTTCCACATACGTTATCGACACAGTCTCCGGCGGGCGCTTCGGGCGGCTCGTCGTGCAGCGGCCCGAGACGATCCTCGTCGTGCAGCGGCGTCGCTTCTGGCGCACGCGCTTCGCCGAATCGTCTGACGTCCGGCCCAACTTCCAGGTCGATGGTCACGAGGAGACGGTGCTGGGCGCGCTGTGCAACGTCAGCCCTGAGGGGCTGGCGATGCGGCTGAGCGACCGCTTTGCCGACGGAATGCTGATCGGCGACAAGATGCGCGCCGGCTTTGAGCTTCCGGGGCTCGACTACACGTTCGAGTTTGACGCGATCCTCTGCAACAAAACGCCGGCCGGCTCGCCCGGAGCGCTCATCCTCGGGCTCCAGTTTTCCGGGCTCGAAGAAGCCGAGGAACAGATGATCCTGCTGCGAAACCATCTGCGCCACGAGAACCGCGCCGGCATGCGCCAAGGAGCCGGAGAATGAACAGGCCCGTCGTCGAAACACGCAGCGACACCGGCGAACTCCTTGCCGACGCCGTGCGCCGCGACACGCTCGTGGTGATGAACTACCGCGTCGACGAGCGCTGGATGTCCGTCAAGGGCAAGCTGGCCGAGGTCGACGCGCGCCGGCGCCGGCTCCGGGTGCGCTGTGAGGCGCCGCCGCCCGCGCTGCCCTTGCCATTGGGGACCGGACAGTACGTCGGGCTCGCCTTCCGCCACGGCCACCGCAAGTGCCTGTGCTCGACTGTTGCCGAGGCAGTCAGCGACGCGGCCGGTGCCTCGTTCGTCGAGTTCGCCTGGCCGGATACCGTTCAACTGCTTCAGCGCCGCGCCTATCACCGCACGCCGCTGCCGGAATCGGCGAACACACACGTGCTGGTCTGGGCGGGCGCGCGCGAGGATCGGCCCGCCGAACCGGCGCAGTCTCGCCATTGCTGGTATGCCAAACTTGTGGATGTCTCGCTCGGCGGCATGGCCGCGGTCATCGCCGGCGGAGAGGTCAACACCTTCGCGTGTGAACAGAGCGTCTGGACCGAGTTTCTCACGCCCGAGGGCCGTCGCATCACGACAGAGGCGATCATCAAGCACATCACGCCGCATCACGGCGATACCGCGCTCGTCGGCCTGCAGTTTGTCGGACTCGAGTTCGGCGGCCAGGCCGAGCGCACGTTGCGTGGTATCATCGAGTTTACGGCGAGCCTTGCGCGTGGATCAGCCTTCGCGCGCGGCCGCAGGCCGAGCTTGCAGTCCCCGCGCCCACACCTATAATGGGCGACATGATCAAATACGCCGTCGTCGAGACAGCCTGGGGTGAAGTGCTGTTGGCCGGTTCCTCGCGCGGGCTGTGCGGGCTGGCGCTGCCTCCCGCACGGAAGCAGGATCCGCATCGCCGCGCGCAGAAAATCTGGGCCGGCGCGCAGCACGCCGGAAGCCTGCTGCAGGACCTCCAGGCGCAGATCGCCCGTTATTTCGAGGGAGAGCCCATCGAGTACAACGTCTCGGTCGACCTCACCGGCGCCTCCGACTTCCAGCGAAAGGTATTTACCACTACCAAGAATCTCAAGTACGGCCAGGTGATCACGTACGCCAACCTTGCCAAGTCCATCGGTCAGCCGGGCGCCGTCCGCGCGGTCGGTGCCGCCCTGGGCGAGAATCCGATTCCGCTGGTCATTCCCTGCCACCGCGTCATCAACACGAACGGCGATCCCGGCGGATTCTCCGCCGAACAGGGAGTCAAGCTCAAGCGCCGCATGCTGGACATGGAGGCGGCGGCGGTCGCCACTGCCTGAAACGGTCACACAAGCTCCCCTCGTTTTCCGGCCCCGCCGCTACGCGCGGTCCTCGGCCGGCGATGTCCCAGCCGGACGGCGACATTTGGCAGGATTGGCCCCGCGCCGATATGATGAAAATGGTAACCGCTGACTGCGTGATGCGTGCGGGCGCACGTCCGGCCGCCCGGAATCCCGCCGGAAACACTGCATGAAGAAAACGCTCGAACTCCCCGGCTCCTTTGCCGAGATGAACCTCGGCCCCGCCCTGCTGCACGGACTGGCCAAGGCGAACTTCAAGGAGCCCTCAGACATCCAGAAGGCCGTCATTCCGATTGCCCTGCAGGGCCGTGACATCGTCGGCCAGGCGCGGACCGGCACCGGCAAGACCGCCGCCTTCGCCATCCCCATCCTCCAGAACCTCCACCCCGAACGGGGCTTCCAGGCACTGGTACTCGTTCCCACGCGCGAACTGGCGGTGCAGGTCGCGGCGGAGTTTCGACGACTTGGCGCCGACATGCCGCTTCGCTGCGTGCCGGTTTACGGCGGGCAGAAGATCAGCCACCAGATCAAGCTGCTGGGCCGCAAGCCGCACATCGTCGTCGCCACGCCCGGCCGGATGCTTGACATGCTCGGGCGAAACCTGCTTCGCCTCGACGAGGTGCGCATTGCGGTCCTGGACGAGGTCGACCGCATGCTCGACATCGGCTTCCGCGACGACATCCGCCGCATTCTGGGGCAGATCCGCCACAAGCATCAGACGATTTTTGTTTCAGCCACGATTACCGATGACATCCGCCGCCTGGTCGATCAATACGCGAACGACCCGGTGGCGCTTGATGTATCGCGCGACCAGATCACCGTGGACGAGATCGACCAGTATTACCTCAGTGTGCAGGCGATTGACAAGTACCGACTGCTGCGTCTGCTGCTGCGGCAGGAGGACCCACGACTGGCGATCGTCTTTACCAATACCAAGCACGCGGCGCGCAAGCTCGCCGCGAGGCTGCATCACGACGGCGTGGACGCCAAGGAGATTCACGGCGACCTCGTCCAGCAGAAGCGCGAGCGCGTCATGGAGCGTTTCCGCAAGCACAACCTGCGCGTGCTTGTGGCCACGGATTTGGCGGCGCGCGGGATCGACGTCAGCGCCGTTTCGCACATCATCAATTACGACGTTCCCAATGACACGCAGGTATACGTGCACCGCATCGGCCGGACGGCGCGAATGGGTGCCCGCGGCAAGGCGTACATGTTCGTTATGCCGGACCAAGGCAAGGAACTGACCGAGATCGAGTCGCTGATCAACCGCGAAATCCCGAAGATCGAACTGGACGGCTTCGAGCCCTCGCCGCCGATGCGCGAAGTGGAGGAGAAACCCGCTCCCGTTATGCTCTCGCGCAACGTCGCGCCCCGATTTGCCGACCGCGCCGCCGGCGCCGCGCCGGCCCCCGCCGCCCCCGTCCGCCGCACCCTCGGCAGCAAGTTTCCCAGCCGCCGCAGACGGCGGTAGAGCCACGGTGGTTCTTCACGGTATTTGCGGGGTGAGATTCAAAAGAGAGGTGTGCTGCGCAGAAACCGCGCGGGCCTCATGTGTAGTTCACGACATGCGCCCGACGGCGCCATGCCGCCGCGCCTACTCCCCCTGCGCCGTGCCCGTCATCACGTCCGCGATCAGCCCCGCCCGCCGCCGCAGCACGTCCAGCTTCTCCGACACCTCCCGCGCCATGCGAGAATTCGGGAACTCCTCCGTGATCTGTAGCCCCACCTCCAACGCCTCGCGCCAGCGCTGCTCCTGCACCGCCAGCCCGAACTGTACGCCCAGGTTCACCAGCTTCGCCTTGAACACCCCCCGCGCCGACTCCGCCAGCGCCGTCGCCTCCTCCTTCGTCAGATACTCGTCCAGCCGCTGCAGGAGCGAGATACCTTGGTCGATGTCATTCCGCTCGACGGCCGCGCGCCACGCCGCCAAAAGCTCCTCTTTGTGCTGCTGCCGCGCCCGCTCCATCCGCTCCGGCAGCACGCGCACCTGCGGGTTGTCCGGCACCAGCTTCGCCAGACGTTCGATCTCGCGCCGCGCCCGGTCCCACTCTGCCCTGCCGAACAGTCCCTCGATGTGCTGTAGCGCTTCTTCGATCTTGTGTTCGATCGTCACCTTTCGTACGTGGTCCGCCTCGCGCAGCAGCGCAGCCGCCTCCTCGTGCATGCCGAAGGTCTTGTCCATTTGCTCCACGAGGTGATACACCGTCTCCCAGTCCGATTGCAGGATTCCCTCGTGGATCGCCGACCGCAGCGCCTGCCGCTCCTCCTTCCGCCGCAGAACGCTTTTGGCCCGCTCCGTGAGTTGTGAATCCTGCGCCAGCGCTTGCAGCACCGGCCGCAGTTCGGCCCCTGCGGCGCGAACCTGCTCCACGTCGGTCTCCATCCGGTACAGGCTCGCCTCTATCTTCAGCACAACGGCCGCCAGCAGGTGCAGCCACATAGAGAACATCACGCCCAGCAGACCAGCGCCGAGCAGCACGCCGCCCGCCGCGATCCGCCCCGACTGCTCACTGAGCAGCAGGAGCCCGCCTGTCGCGGCGAGGCCCAAGCCCACCACGATCCCCAGGCCCACGAGCAGCCCCGCACGTTCGCGCGGCCAGTCGAATCGTCCCGAGCCTGTCGCCATCCGCAATCCTTTCCCGTCAGCCACCCCGCCGGTTCCCCCGGCCGCAATCTAGCCCTGCCCATTTTGGGGGTCAACGAGCTATTGTGGCGCGCCACCCGGCTGTCCAAACCAGACCAGCAATTTTCGGGCCGGCAGAACTTGTGATCGGCCACGCACCCGCGAAAAATCGTGTGAAACTGGGGAAAGGGATCGGTTGTCTCGGCAGGCCCTGCTGCGCCGCCCAAGGCCACGGGCCTACCGGACAACGGCACTATTGCAC
Source organism: uncultured Planctomycetales bacterium (assembly GCA_964571825.1). Taxonomy (GTDB): domain Bacteria; phylum Planctomycetota; class Phycisphaerae; order UBA1845; genus CAZNDQ01. Next base: position 20,251 of record CAZNDQ010000013.1, read on the forward strand.
TTCGGCTGCCTCAGCCTGCTCTGCCATTCGTCGTTCGAACAGCCGGTCCTCCTCCCGCTGCCGCTCCTCGTCGCGCAGACGGGCCTCCTGCGTTGCCAGTTCAATGGCCACCAACCGGAGGTAGAGCATTACTCCGCCCAGCCCGGCCGCACCGACAGCCATCCATCCCAAATACCAAGGTAGCGCCAAACCCGTTCCAAGCATTCGTGGGTATCGGCGGACTGGCCGGTGGAGTTGCCTCTTGCTGGCCCGCCTACCCACCGACGCACCCGCTCGGGTCGCGTCTTGCGAAGTCGGGGGTTTTGCGGTATGTTCCGCTTTTGCAGAGGCTTGTGAGCGAAACGCGCCCCGTGGCCTGTCCCCACGGGCCGGCGCGTGGGCGACCACTGAGGAGCTTGGGACGACGATGGCCGAGCCGATCGCCCCCGACTTTCTCCGCATACTCGTCTGTCCGCTGAGCAAGGCGCCATTGATTCAGC
>CAZNDQ010000014.1:0-20676 GCA_964571825.1 uncultured Planctomycetales bacterium
CAACTGGGAGGCGAGGCGCGACTGACCGGCGCGCCGCCCGCGATCACAGTTGCAGCAGCGACCGCCCCGTCATCTTCGGCGGTTGCGGCAGGCCGATCATCTCCAGCGCCGTCGGCGCGATGTCCGCCAGCCTCCCGCCCTCGCGCAGTCGCGCCCCGCGCCGCTCCTCATCGACGACGATCAGGTCCACGTCGTACGTCGTGTGCGCTGTGTGCGGCGCGCCGGTCTCGCGGTCGATCATCTGCTCGCAGTTGCCGTGATCGGCGGTGACAATGAGACAGCCGCCCGCGCGCTGCGTCGCCTCGACGACGCGCCCGACGCACGCATCCACCGTCTCCACGGCGCGGATCGCCGCCTGCAGGTTGCCCGTGTGACCAACCATGTCGCCGTTGGCGAAGTTGATGACGACGACGTCGAAGCCGCCGGACGCGATCGCCTCGACCGCGCCGTCGGTCACCTGCAGCGCCGACATCTCCGGCTTCTCGTCGTAGGTCTTCACGTCGCGCGGCGAGGCGATCAGCCGCCGTTCCTCGCCGTGAAACGGCTCATCGCGGTAATCATTGAAAAAAAACGTCACGTGCGGGAACTTCTCCGTCTCGGCCGTGCGAAGTTGCCGCAGCCCCAGACCCGAGATGTATTCACCCAGGATCTGGTGCATCCGCGGCGGCTTGTCGAAGGCGACGTGCACCGGCAGGCCGTGCTTGTAGGCCGTCATCGTGGCGAAGTACAGATCGAGCTTGCGTTCGCGGGAAAAGCCCATCTCGCGCTGCGTACCGTCCTTGTCGGCCGCGACGTACGGAAACGGTTCGGCAACAAAGGCGCGCGTCAGCTCGCGCGGCCGGTCGCCGCGGAAGTTGAAGAAAATCACGCCGTCGCCGTCGCCGATCGTCGCCAGCGGCTCGCCGCGCTCATCGACGATCGCTGTCGGCTCGACGAACTCATCGCCGCTCATGCTCGCCTGCGTCGGATTCTCGTAATACCGGCGCAGGGCCTCGCCGGCCGAGCGCGCCCGCAGCCCTTCCCCCCGCGTCAGCAGGCTGTACGCGCGCTCGACCCGGTCCCAGCGGTTGTCGCGGTCCATCGCCCAGTAACGGCCGACGACGCTGGCGATCCGCCCCACGCCCACCTCGCGCATCTTCGCCTCGATCTGCTCGGCGAAGCTGACGCCGGAGTTGGGCGGCGTGTCGCGCCCGTCGCCGAAGAAGTGCACAAAAACGCGCTCGCCCGGAAATCCGCGCCGCTTGCACAGTTCGAGCAGCGCGTACAGGTGTTCCAATACGCTATGCACGCCGGCGTCGGAACAGAGCCCCATGATGTGCAGCCGGCCGTCATGGCGAGCGGCGAACTCGATCGCGCCGCACAGCGCGCTGTTCTCGAAGAACGAGCCGTCGCGAATGCGCCGCGTGATCCGCATCACCTCCTGATCGACGATGCGCCCGGCGCCGATGTTCTGGTGCCCCACCTCGCTGTTGCCCATCACGCCCGCCGGCAGCCCGACGTCCTCGCCGCTGGTGTGGATCTGCGTCCAGGGGTACTCCGCGCGAAGTCGCTCATCGACCGGCGTCCGCGCCAGCACCACGGCGTTGCAGAAATCCTGATCGAGGTAGGGGTTGTGCCCCCAGCCGTCGCGGATGATCAGGACGAGCGGTTTCCTGCGCGGCTTCATCGGTTCTCCGTGCGGCAGGCGCGGGCGGTGTTCGCGGCGGTTCCCCAGCCCACGTCATGCTTTGGGATGATAGAATACACGCCCGGCCGGGCGGCCCCAATGCGGCGCCCGTGGCGGCGGAGGATCCCTGTGCCTGAACAGAATGACCAGGATGACAGCCCAGCGCAGCCTGAATCGCTGCCCGTCTACGACCCGCGCAAGATCGACTGGCAGCAGATCGAGCGCCTGCGCCGCATGCCGCCCCAGGAAAAAGTGCTGATGGGCCTGCGCCTGCAGGAAATGGCGCGGCTGACGATGCTCGCCGGCATCCGCGCGCAATTCCCGCACGCCGACGAGAATGAGGTGCACCGCATCTTCATGGAGCGCATCACAAAGCGGCGATGAATGAAGTCGATGTGACACTCTGGCTGGTCCGCGCACTGTCGGAGATGAACGCGGAATACGTCATCTCCGGTTCATTTGCCAGCAATCTCTGGGGTGAGCCGCGGGCGACGCGCGACGTGGACATCGTCTATGCACCGGCGAGCCTGGATCTGGGGGAATTCCGCCGCCGCGTGGAGAACGAATTCGAGTTGGACCCGCAGATGCGGGTTGAAGCGATTACCGGCACGCTTCGCCACGTGGCAACGCATCGCCGGACCGGTTTTCAGGCCGAATTATTTCTGCTGTCCGACGATCCGTTCGACCGGTCTCGCTTTGCCCGCCGCCGGGCAGTGAAGTTCGGCGACACCGAGGTGTATTTTCTCACGGCGGAGGACATCGTCGTGCAGAAGCTGCGCTGGCTGGCCCGCGGAGGCGAGCAAAAGCACCGTGAGGATTTGCGCAAGCTGCTGGCCGTGCAGCAGGCAAATCTGGACTGGGCCTATGTCCGCCGCTGGACAGCGGAACATCGCACCGACAACCTGTTGAACGACCTCCTTGCCAATCTCGACAAGCCCTGAACTCGGGCGGCGCTACTCAATCTCCAGCGACGCGATGTACTGCGTCAGCTCATCCTCCTTCGCGTCGGCTTGCGCCTTCAGGTCCGCCACCTCCCGCCGCAGCCCCTCGATCTGCGTCTCCTGCTCGTTGAGCTTGGCGACGTAGCGGTTGTACAGGTCGCTGTCACGCGGCAGGCTCTTCATGTTCTCGCGGATCCGCCCCTGCTCGCTGCCGATCTCGTTGATCTGCCGCTCCCGGTCGCTCTGCGCGCGGCGAAGCCGGTCGAGCTGCCCGCGCAGCTCGATCACCCGCGCCAGCGCGTCGCGCACTTTCTGGCTCACCTCCGAGTTGCGCACGTAGATCTGCATGTCATTCGTATTCATCGTCGAGAGCACCGTGCGGACGGAGTCGGTCCGCTCAAAGCGCACGGGGTACGACGCCGCCTTCTTCGCCTCGACCGCCACCTTGAAGCGATACGTCTGCTCCGCCTTCTCCATTGGCTCGCCCGGCTCGATCAGCTTCCAGTCGTCCCCCATCGCCTGCTCGATCAGCACGTTGCGCGCCCGCTCCAGCTTGTTGCTCAGCTTGTACAGCCGGTGGTCCAGCGTCTTCTGCACGACGATCAGCGTCCCGCGCGAAATCTTCGCGCTCGTCGTGCGCACCGGCTCGGGCCGCTGCTCCACCTCGACCGCCACGCCCAGGTCCAGCGCGTAACTGAGCAGCCGCTTCTCGCCCGGCTTGAGGTCCGGCAGCCGCGCATCCCCGGCATAGGTGTTGTCCTCGAAGACGGTGATCGGCCCCTGCATCAGGTGCAGCCCCGTGCTGTTGGTCAGCATCACGCCGTTGAGCGGATACTTGGCGTGCACGGCCGGGTTGTAGATCGAAAACTTCTCCGCCTCCACCTTCTCCCCTACGATCGGCAGCATCGCCGCCTTCTGCCGCTCCAGCGTCACCGGCCCCTCGATGTCGTAGCGATACAGCTCGCCCGCCTCCCCGGCCGCCGCCACCGACGCCACCCCCGAGTCCTCCAACCCGAGTTGGAAATACGCTTCATCGCCGCCGGCGATGCCTGCCGCGTCCATTTCAGCCATGCGGCCTCCCGCACCGCGGCCACGCTTCGCGGGTGCCTGTTCTGCGACGTAACCCAGGGACCGCAACTTCGACATCACCTCTGCCGGCGCCGGCGCCGCCGACGGCATCCCCTCCGCATACGTCGGTGGCCGCAGCGACATGTACAGCTCCGGGCGGACCACCGGCCGCGGCACGTACAGCGGCGTGTACAGGTCCTGCACGAACGAGATCGGCCGCCCCGCCACCAGCGACAGCCGCACGTCCTTCCAGTCGTCATCCGTCGTGTTTACCACGTTCGCCCAGCCCTGAATGTACGGCGCGCCCTCCGACGACAGCACCATGCGGTAGCTCGTCTGCCAGATCGGCGTCTCCAGCAGATAGCCGATCCGCACGCGCCGCTGGTCCGTGCCGCGGAACACGACGGCCACCGTCTTCTTCTCCGCGTCGAGGTTGCGCGAGAGCACGCCCAGCGCCGCCGCCAGCTCGCTGTTCAGCCGCGGGTCGAGCAGCTTCACGTGGCGCAGCTCGCCGATTTCGAGCTGCCGCAGCCCCTCGTCGGTGAACAGGTTGAGGTAGTGCTCGGTGATGAACTTGTCGTCGCGGAACACCTGCCGCGCCTCGACGCCGACGATCGTCCCCGTCAGTGACGTCGCCCCCGCGATCTGCACGCGCGAGCCGCGGCAGCGGTTCAGCAGTTCCGCCAGCGGCGGGTTGTCGCCGATCTTGAGCGCAAACGCGCTCAGCGCCTTTTCGATCGGCTCCTGACTGGGAAAGTTCACGGCGCTGATCTGCCCGCCGTCGAAATCCTGCAGGACCATCGACTTGAGAATGTCGTTGATCTGGTTGACGCTGAACTGCAGCTCGATTGTCGCCTCGCCCTCGACCGCGCCGTCGCGCTGGAAATAGCCGACACCGCTGCTGAACAGGTTGACGCGCGTGATGGGCAAGTCAGCCGCGCGCGCGGCCGGCCCGGCCGCCGCCGCCACCAGCCCCGCCGAAATCAGACTGAGCAGACGCATGTTGAATCTCCCACGTTGAGGCGCGGCGGCACGACCGCCGCCGGCGCATGATTTCCCGGAAGCGGCGCAACGGCGGACACCCCGCCGCTTCGCCGCCCGACCTCTTCTTAGACGCCGCCGGGACGCTGCGGTTCCCCTGCTTCGCACGTATATCGACCATCGGCGCGGGTCCGGACGGCTCCGGCCGCTCAGCGGTGGGCCTGCGCAACGGCGTGGCGGTGCACCGGGCGCGTCTCGCGGCACCAGAGCAGATAGTCCATCTCCGGCGTCGGCGCCCCCAGCCGCCGCAGCATGTTCAGCGCCTGTGCCCGGTGGTGCGTGCCGTGGCCGAACAGTTGCAGCATCGTCTCGCCCAGCTCGAACGTGATCTCCCGCCCGCTTTCGAGCAGCGCCGTCGTCGGACGCCGCAGCGCATCGGGGCTCGACCCGGCGAGCACCTCGTCGCGCCGCCGCGCGGTCGCCACGCTGCGGTCCGCCAGCTCCGCCATCGAGGTCGTCGCCGGCAGGTGCTCGAAGCGGCTCGGGCCGCGCGTCCAGTTGTTCACCCACCAGCGCTCGGCGTCGTTGATGTGCAGCAGCGTCTTACGCAGGCTGCCGACGCCCATCTCGAACGGTCGGTCGAGCCGCTCATCGTCCAGCTTTTCCGCCGGCCGCCGCAGCCGCTCGTTCGCCCAGTCCCCGTACTGGAAGCAGCGGTGAATGATCTCCGTGTCGTACGTCGGCGCCGGCGGCGCGGCCGGCTCGATCTTCATGAACTGATAGTCGATGCCGGGAACCTGGCGCCCGTTGTGTCGCAGCATGTTCATCGCCTGGGCCCGGTGATGCACGCCGTGGTTGCACACATGCAGCAGCAGGTCGGCGAGCGGAAACGTGTACGTCACGCCCTTGGTGTTGGTATAGGTCAGCGGCTGGTCCAGCCGCGACTCGTCGAGCGTATCGAGAAACTCGTTGCGCTGCCGCGCCGTCTGCCGGAACCGTTCCCACAGCGCGGCGACGGGCAGCCCAGGCTCGGGCTCGACGAACTTCGCGTTCGGCAGCGCAATCCAGCGGTCCAGCCAGATGCGCTCCGCCGCCCACAGGTGGTGCAGCGTCCGTCGCAGCGTCTCCATCCCCATCTCGAACCAGCGGTCGAGCGCGGCGCTGTCGAGCCCCTCGGCCAGCGCCATCACCTTGTCCCGCGCCCAATCGTTGTATGCGAACAGCGCTCGGCGAGTGTCGTTTGCGTCCACGTCGTCCCCCCTTTGCAGCAGCCCGCGGCGCGGGACAAAAGGAGACTTTCGCTAACCCTTGCCCGGGAGAATCTCGCCTCGGTGGCTTGCCGCGAGCGGCAGTCCGCCCGCCTGTTCCTGGTTCGATTCCATCCGGCCCTCGATAATCTCACGGTCATCATAGCGGATCGATGTCAGTTGCCCCAGATAGGAGTCGGGGAACCGCTCCATGCCCGCCACGCCGATCTCCTTCGGCCACTCGCCTTTCGGCCAGTAGGCAGTGCCGAAGAGCCAGTCCCACACGGAAAGGATCGAGCCGTAGTTGGCCATCTGTCCGCGCAGCTCGATCGAGTGGTGCCACCAGTGCAGCTCCGCCGAATTGAAGACGTAATTCAGCGGGCCGATGTACGTCCGCAGGTTCGCGTGGTGCCAGAAGCCCTTGAGGATGTCCCACGCCGAGTAGGCGATGATCACGCTCTCCGCCACGCCAATCACGCGGAACGGCAGCAGCAGCAGCCCGTTCTTCAGCACCGCCTCCAGCACGTGCATCCGGAACACCGACATCGAGTCCATCTCGACCACTGTGTGGTGTACGCGGTGTATCCGCCACAACAGCGGCGAAGCATGGTACCACCGGTGCAGCCAGTAACGCCCGAGATCGTTGACGAGGAAGTAGACGCCGAACTGCACCCACCAGGGCCAGCCGCCCATCACGCTCGCCTGCGGCGGGACAAGCAGGGCAAGATAGATGGCCGCGATCTTCGTCAGACCCGAGAGCGCCGGGCCGTTGACGAACGTGGCGATGCAGTCGGCCAGGTAGCCGCGTCGCGTCACCCCCGCCTCGTAGCCCTCGCGCACCGGGGCCACGTGCTCGAGCAGGTGAAACACCACCACGCCGGCGAAAAAGACGATCAGCAGTACGGTCATCCCGCCCGGCTCCCTCGCTCCGGTTCGCTCAAAGACCCGGCGTCGGCGGCCGAGTGCCCGCACGCCCGAAAAACGCCGCGCGCCTCCGCGCGGCGCCCAACCGGCGGCGCAAGCCCTACATGTTACCCATCATCGGGTTACTCACAAGCGCGAAATGAGTGCTCGGCCCCACCGCCCCGCCGACGTCGGCCGCCGCCCGGGCCGGACCCGTGTGGGACCGGACCCCGGCCGCCCGCTCAGCCGCCGAACCCCGCCACGAGGGCCGCAAAATCATCCATGTCCACGGCGCCGTCGCCGTTGGCGTCCGCACAGGCACATTCGTCGACCGCCGCCGAGCCGTAGCACACCGCAAACAGCGCGAAGTCGTTCAGGTCCACGTCCCCGTCGCTGTCAAAGTCCCCGCTGGGAGCACATTCGTCCGGTACGCCGTCGGCATTGCAGTCCCGGCTGGTCCCGTCGGCCACGTCGCACTCGTCCGGCGTGCCGTTGGCATTGCAGTCCGACGACGCCGAATCGGCCAGGTCGCATTCATCCGGCACGCCGTTGCCGTTGCAGTCGGCGCTGACCGGCTCGACGGTGCCGCTGACCGCCAGCACAAAATTCGCGGCGTAGGCCCCGCCGTAGTTCCGCGTCCGGCCTTGCGCGGGGTCGTAGTACAGGTCCGCGCTCCACCCGGCCGTCGGCTCCGACGTCGAGATCAGCAGCCCCGCGCTCGTCGTCGAGAACGACACCTCCATCCAGACGTGCGGCGGCAGCGGCTGCGCCTGCGCCAGTTCGTGGTGATGGACCGCTTCCTTGGTCGGCGGCACGACCAGATCGTAATACGCGAGGATCTCGAAGTCGCGCTGCGGGTCGTTCTCGGCATTGTTCGTCCAGAACGTCACGTCCATCAGCACGTCCACCGTCGTCCCGTTGTAATACCCGACGTCAAATGAAGTCATCAATCCGGCATTTGAGAAATGCAGGTCATCGGCCAGCCCGTGATCCAGCCCCGAATCGCGCGGCCCGAGCGGCACCAGATCGGAGTAAAACGGCCCCTGCTGCCCCTCAATGTCCTGATCATCGGGCTGCCCGTTGTCGTTGCAGTCTTCATCTGCGGCGCCGCGCAGCGGCTCGAACGGGGCCGCAGCAGTGACATCGCCGGCGCGGTTCGCCACTGCGGCGGAGGCGGCCACGGGACCGCGCGGCGCCGAGACCGACAGGATCGAGCAGGAATAATACGTCGTCAGCAGCGCCAATAGTTCGAGCATCTAGTCACCCTCCGCGCAAGGGCGACGCACACCGGACCGATTCTCCCCTCCTGCGCACCGGACGGTCGCGGTGCGCGAGCCACACCTCGCGGCAAAAACAGCCTGCGTTCAACGTACGATTCAGGCGGCGCAGACGGGACGACATTTTCGCCGATGGGCGAATGGACTCAGCCAAGAAGGCAGCGACCGGAAAAACAGGACGCCAATCGCGGGGAGTTCAGCTTTTGTGCTTGCGGAAGTCGAAGATCGCGCGACGACCGTTGAGAAAATACGTGTTCCACATCTGGAGCGGGATCACGATCTGCACGACTTTGGAATTATCGCCGGGGTGCGGTTCGTCGCCGTTGGCCGCGGCGAAGTTCATGTACAGCCGGTTGGCGTTGTGCGACTTGGCCGCATTCGAGATGTTCAGCCCGCGCCCAGAGCGCTTGAAGGCCAGCACGCCGTTGCCGTTGACAAAGACCGGCATCCCCACGCAGCCGGGCAGGAGGACGCCTGCGCCCAGCGCCGCCACCGCCCAGAGAAACCCACGTCTTGTGAACTGCCACAGGCTCATGCGTATGTGCTCGCCACGAAAGGTGACGATGAGGGCAAAAGGGCGAGGCGACCCCGCAATCGCCGTCGGTTCGTCCGCTAGGACGGCCCGTCCTCGAGGCCGACATGGGGGCTAACCCATGCACAGGTCAGCGCCTTAACTCCACTCTCTGTGGGCGTTTCGACGTTTCGTATCACTCGACCTCTATCGCGCCCTTAATCTAATCTGAACATTCACCAGAAGCAACAACAAAATCCGCCAAAAATTGAATGTTTCTACGCACAGATTTGCGGGTCGCCGTCGCCTTCGTTACATCCTGCCTAACTTACCGAATACGGCCGAATGGGAATCTACATGTTGTATGCCGACACGAGAAGGCCACTGGGAATTCGCACGCCTACTCGATCCGCGCCGCGTGCGCAACGTCCTGAACAACGTGGCGCCCCCACTCATTGTCGATCGGTTCCGGAAAATCGGCCCGGAAGTGCACGCCGCGCGACTCCTCGCGCACGAGCGCCGCACCGGCGATCAGCCGCGCCACGGACAGCATGTTCTGCAGCTCCCACTCGGCCGGCTCGTCCAGCACCTTGTCCATCACGTACCGCCCCCAGAAATCGAGAATCTCCAGCGTCTCGCGCAGCCGATTGCCGTGCCGGATGATGCCCGCGTTGCGCCACATCACGCTGCGCAGGCTGTTGCCCACGTCGGGCAAATCCAGCTCCGTGCGGTCCGAGTGCTCGATGGCGCTGACCAGGTGCCGCGGCTGCGCGCCCGCCCCCAGCGCCGGCAGCGCCGCGCGAACGTCCTCCACCACCCGCGCCCCGAACACCAGCCCCTCCAGCAGCGAGTTGCTCGCCAGCCGGTTCGCGCCGTGCACGCCCGTCGAGGCGACCTCGCCGCACGCCCACAACCGTTCGATGCCCGTCCGCCCCAGCAGGTCCGTCCGCACACCGCCCACCATGTAGTGCGCGCTCGGCCGAACGGGAATCAGATCGCGCGTTGGGTCCAGGTCGAACTTCGCGCACAGCGCACACAGCCCGGGGAAGCGCTGCCGCACGGGGTCCGCCGGCAGATGCCGCAGGTCGAGGTACGCACACGTCGCGTCCGTGCGAATCATCTCGGCGACGATCGCCCGGCTCACCACGTCGCGCGGCGCGAGTTCGCCCTGCGGGTGTACGTCGAGCATGAACCGCCGCCCCTCGCGGTTGACGAGGTACGCCCCCTCGCCGCGCACCGCCTCGCTGATCAGCGCTCGAATGGCCCCCGCAACGTAAAGCGTCGTCGGGTGGAACTGCACGAACTCCATGTCGCGCAGGCTCGCCCCCGCACGCCAGGCCATCGCCATCCCGTCGGCCGTCGCCGTCGCCGGGTTCGTCGTCTCGCGGTAAATCCGCCCGCAGCCGCCCGCCGCCAGCACCGTCGCCTTCGCCCAGATCATCTGATGCCCGTAGCGCGGGTGATAGGTGATCGCGCCGCGGCACGCCCCGCCGTCCGTCACCAGGTCGATGACGAAGCAGTGGTCGAAAATCCGCGCGCGCGCGCCGCCGCGCAGCCGCGGCAGCATCGCCCCGATCACCTGCCGCCCCGTCGCATCTCCCGCCGCGTGAATCACGCGCGAATGCGAGTGCCCGCCCTCGAGCCCCAGCGCCAGGTCCCCGCCGACCCGGTCCGCCGGCAGCCCCCACTCGATCAGCCGCCGCAGCTCAACCGGCCCCTCGCGCACCAGCACCTCGACGGCCGCCCCGTCGCACAGCCCGCCCCCGACCGCCAGCGTATCCTGCATGTGCAGTTCCGGACTGTCCGGCGAGCCCATCGCCGCCGCGATCCCGCCCTGCGCATAAAACGTGTTCGACTCCTCCGGCTCCGCCTTGCACGCCACGATCACGTCGGCAAACTCCGCGCAGCCGATCGCCGCACGCAGCCCCGCGATCCCGCTGCCGATCACCAGCACGTCGGTCAGGATGTTCGGCACGCGGTGCGTGTCGAAGTTCGTCAGATAGCGCCGCGCATCATAGGGGCTCGCCATGGCCCCCATGATAGAAGCCGCTCTGGTGTGCAGCAAAGAATGCAACTCAGAGCCAAGCGCTGATCGCGCTATTCGGCCGCGGAGTCCAGCGCCGCGCCGTAGATCGACATCCCCGAGATGCAGTGTGGCGCGCCGTCCGTATCACAATACGCGCGATAATGGACGCCTCCGGTGACGGTGATCGAACCAGAGCCGTGCTCGCACTCGATCGAGGTCGAGGTCTCGGGCAGGTCCGCCGCGGGGATCGGCTCGCCGACGCGCAGCCGCGTCTCGAAGCACTCGCCGCTGTCCCGATCGCAGATGGCGATCAGGAAGCAGTTTTCTGTCGCGCCGGCGCGGATCGTCAACTCGCCGCGGAGGTCGGCCAGGCTGTGCAGCGGTTCCGCTCCGTCGGCGTGGAACGTCTGCGGATCACCGGCCGCTCGGCGCGGCGCCAGCGACCACTTGCCGTCGGCTTCGGTCAGCGCCGTCGCCGCCGGCCGCAGCTTGAAGAACCACTCCCCGCGCGGACTCAGCCGGACGTTTTCCTCGACCTCGATCTTGATCTCGTCGCCTTCGACGATGTCGCGCCGCGTCTCCTCGAACACCTCGGCATACGTCGAGACGATGATCTCGCCGTTGCTCAGCACCGTCACCGCGCCCGGCCCGGCGTAGGGCAGCTTGACCGACGCGAACGCTGCCTCGAATGCCTCGTCCGCCTCAGCGCCCCCTTTCACCTCCGGCGTGAGCAGCGGGCTGTTCAACGCCACCAGAAACGCCCATCCGAGAAGTGCATGCGCCATGACAGGTCTCCTGCATTACGACATTGTTCAAATCAGCGGCACAGCGCCGCAATCATGATCCCGATCAGCGCCCGCCCGTCGATTTCTGTCACGGTCGTCGTGCCGTCCGCCTCATCATGAATCAGCGTGACCTCGCCGGCATCGACGCAGATCACCGTCCGGCCGTCGGCCGAGCGGCTGCAATACTCAACCCCCGCGCAGCAGTATCGGTTGTCCGTGCAAACGCTGCAGAACGGCGACCGCCCCGACTTCGGCTCCACGGATGGTGCCATGTGGGCGCGCAGTTCGGTTGCGACTGCGGCGGTGCCGCCCATTGGTTCGGCGTCGATCGCCGTCGCCGCACCAAACCCAGCCGGACCGAGTGTGAGCGCCGCCAGAAACAGGATCGCACGATCGGTTTGCCTCAGCATGGTGTGCCTCCGCACGGTGGTGGTCCCCCGCTTCGATGATCGGCCGGGCGAGCAGGAGGGGGGGTAGGTTTCCCGGCTCGCACCGTCCCAATCATACCTCGCCATCGGCGTGTTTCAAATGAAACAACAAACTTTCTTGCGATAAAGTATGTATTGGTCGGCGCGGTCCCGGTGCAAAAAAACGCCCGCCGCGGGGATCCCGGGCGGGCGTCGATCTCAACTCATGGGTCGTAGCGGGGCGGCGCCCTCAGCGAACAACCAGCGTACCAGACTCCAACGTGTATGTTCCCTCCGACCACGCCGGCTCCCGCGTCTGCCAGTCATAGCTGCGCGGCTCGCTCACTTCTCTGTCGGTGGTCCACTCAAACTTCACGCTGACGCCGCTCCGGGCCGCGTCAGTCGGAGCCTCCGCGCCCGCCGGCCGCTGCGTGTTCGACGACCCCGACGACTCGGCCTGCTCGACCGCTGCTCCCGGCGCGGCCGGTACGGCCGGTTTGTTCTTTTTCGGCGCCAACGGCGGCGCCGGTGCCGCAGGCGGTCTCGGCGGCGCCGGCCGCTGCGACGCCTCCACCTTCTGCTTGTGCTCTACCGGCGCGATCGGCGCTCCGCTGCCGCCCGCCGCCGCCCCGGCCGTGCGCGCCCCGTGGCGATGCCGCCCCCCCGCGAGGTGATTCGCCGCCATCTGCTCGATCACCCCGCTGATGTCCGGTATCCCCGTGATCGCCGTCGTCATCCGGAACTCCTCGTTCCGCTCGTCCGTCACGAAGCACATCACCAGCCGGTCCAGCAAATGCGCAAACGGCGCGATCTCGCCGTACTCCCCCTCGTCCATGTACGCCCGCGCCACCTGCACCAGCCGCCCGGCGTGCGCATACATCGCCTTGCTCGACGCCGCGCTCATCCGCGACAGGCTCGCCGCAAACGCCTCGTCATCCAGAATCGACTGCCCCTTGCCCTTCGCGCCCAGCGACGCCGCCATCGCCTGCTCCGTGAACGTCAGTAGCACCGCGTTGCCGCTCGTCGCAAAATACGCCCGGATCGATTCCGGCCATTCGTACATCGTCACGTCCACGCCCGCGATCTCCACCGCCTTGCCCTCCGGCGCCGGTTGCCCCGTCGCGTACGTCGGCAGCGAAAGCAACTGCCGCCACAGCATCTCGCTCCGCGACGGGTCGCGCACCACCATGCACAGCCCGACGTGCGGCATCGGTTTGCCGTCGATCAGGTAGCTGCGCTCGGCCGCATTCTCATCGTGCGGCAGCAGGTACAGCGCCACCTCCTCCACGTTGGCAAAAAACTCCCGCCCCAGATCGAGCCCCGTAACCCGGCGGATCGTCTCCGACTTGTCCTGTTTCTTTCCCCCCGCGGCCGCGCCCTCTCCCGCCTCGTTCAACGCGAACGCCAGAAACGCCGCGGCACCGCTCGGCACGCGCGCCAGCGACGACCGGGTCAGCGGCGGCGTCCGCAGGAAGTTGTAAACGAGATTGTTCTGGTCCTCGGCGAAGCGCACCACGATCGTCTCGTGGATCCCGTCCGCATCCACGCCCGCCCGCAACCCGACCCAGCGCAGGCTCTTCAGGTCCAGCAGCGCGCTGGCCATCTGGAACTCCTGCGACGCCGCTGCGCCCACCGTCGCCATCGTCTGGATCAGCGGCATCGCCTGCCGCGCGTTGAAGCAGGCGAACAACATCCGCCCCTCGTCCGCCCCTTGCAGCTCGCGGAACTCCGTGTCCGCCGCCAGCGAACCCTCGACATTCCCCTCCAGCCGCTTCAGCACCGCGTCCACTTCCGTCCGCATCTGGCTGACCACGACCAGCCGCGGCGTCAGCGCCACGTACGTACCCTGTATGTTGAACACCCGCGTCTGCCGGATCGGCGGCTGCGCCTCCCCCGCCGCCGGGATGCCCGTCTCGATCAGCCCACGCAGGACGTTGTTATCCCCCGGGTGCAGCACGGCCACGATCGACGGCTGCTGCTTCACCGGGTCGAAGCCCGTCACCGCCACCGCCAGCCCTTTGAACGACGCCAACTCCGTCAGCAGCGCCGGGCTGACCGCGAACCGCTTCATCTCCGCTTTGATGTTCTCCGGCAGCTTCCACTCGTCCGTCCGCGTCAACCCGAGCTGCTCCAGCAGCCGCACCAGGTGCCCGCCCGGCTGCCGCAGCTCGACGTACGCCAGCGCCTCCACCGGCATCAGCGCCGCGAGATTGTCGCTCTGGATGTCCTCCCGGCAGCAGCGCGCACGCAGCGCCGCGTCCGCCGCGATCTGCTTGTCCACCCCTTTCGCCCCTGCCACCTTCTCATACAGATCGAGCGCCGCCGCCAGCTCCCCCGCCTCATTCTGCAGGTAGTACGCGCGGTAATAGTCCTCCTGCGGCGAGCCCTGCGCCCCACCGACCGCCAGCAACACCAACAGCACACCACCGAGACTCGTGGGTCGAAACATGCCTGATCTCCTTCGCTAGAGACGTGTCATTCCCCGGGTGCAGGCCGGACCGGTCCGGGCGCGGCCGGGCCGCGGGCCAAACAGGGATTCGCCGCCGACGCCGCTTTATTTCACGCCCGCCCGCAACAATCCCGATTCACCTGCCGCTATCAGCTATCAGCGCAAACGCCGCCGACAACGGTCGAGACACCTGGAATATTCGCTTGTGAGTAACCCGGTGAGTTGCTGTGAGTCTTCTGGGGGGAACCTCCCGAAATCACATTGGGGAGCCTGCCTCGTCTCTCTCCTGGCCCGAGTTGCTGATGCAACTTCTTTCCTCTCCGGAAGGCACCAGGATGTTCGATTGGCGGGGCCTCCGCCCCACCCGGCTCAAGCTTTGGACTCGAGTCTCCGCAGGCTCCCCAAAGTGACTGTCTTCGGGAGCAGGCACACAGTAACCTGCCTGTACATGCGTGTCAACGCCAATCTGGTTAAGATGTTGCTAACTGTGCAACCGTAGAATAGATAAGAGGTTACGACATCGGCCACCCGATCGGCAGACCTTGCCGATCCTGCAAGCCGCGCTCAGTGGGGCTTTACAGACCGGCACAGGAAACTCGACTCACCCCTTGATCACCCCGATCGGAGTCAGTCTGGCCACCCGCTGGCTGATGCCCGCCCGCTCGACCACCCCCACCACATCGTTGACATCCTTGTAGGCGTCCGGCTGCTCCTCATCGAGCCCGGTACGCCCGCGCGCCCGTGCCACGATCCCCCGGTCGGCCAGTTCCTGCCGGATCGAACGCCCCTGCGCGGCGCGGATCGCCGCCGTCCGCGACATCCGCCGACCCGCCCCGTGGCAACTGCTGCCGAAGGTCTCGCTCATCGACCCCGGCCGACCCACCAGCACATAGCTGAACCGCCCCATGTCCCCCGGGATCAGCACCGGCTGCCCGATCGCCCGATAGCGCGGCGGGATCTCCTCATGCCCCGGCGGGAAGGCCCGCGTCGCCCCCTTCCGGTGCACGCACAGCGAGCATTCCCGGCCGTCCACCGTGTAAGGCTCCATCTTGGCGATGTTGTGCGCCACGTCATACACAAGATGCATCCCCAGCTTCTCCGCCGACCGCTCGAAGACATCGGCAAAGACCTGCCGCGCCTGGTGCATCAGGAGCTGCCGGTTGCACCAGGCAAAATTCGCCGCCGCACGCATCTGCGCCAAATACCGCCCGCCCTCCCGGCTGTGCACCGGCGCGCAGATCAACTGCTTGTCCGGCAGCGAAATCCCGTGCCGCTCGGGCACGCCGCGCAGCTCGCGCAGCGCATCGTCACACACCTGATAGCCCAGCCCGCGCGAGCCGGAGTGGATCATCACCGTCACCTGCCCGGGGAACAGCCCCAGCGTCTCGGCCGCCCCCTCGTCGAAGATCCGCTCCACCACCTGCACTTCGAGGAAGTGGTTGCCGCTGCCGAGCGTCCCGCACTGCGTTGTGCCGCGCTCCAGCGCCCGGTCGCTCACCAGATCGGGGTCCGCCCCGTCGATGCAGCCGTGCGCCTCGGTCAGCCCCGCGTCCTCGTCCCAGCCCAGCCCCTTCTTCAGCAGGAACGCCCCGCCGCGCTCCATGATCTGCTTCAGCTCGCGCCGGTTGAACTCGAACCGCCCCTCGCGCCCCACCCCGCACGGAATGTTGGCGAACAGCCGCTCAACCAGCGTCGTCAGCCGCGGCCGCACCTCCTCCTGCGTCAGGTTCGTGCGGATCAGCCGCACGCCGCAGTTGATGTCGTACCCCACCCCGCCGGGCGAAATGACGCCGCCCTGCGCCGGGTCCGTCGCCGCCACCCCGCCGATGCAGAAACCGTACCCCCAGTGAATGTCCGGCATCGCCAGCGACTGCCCGACGATCCCCGGCAGCGTCGCCACGTTCGCCACCTGCTGCGGCGCCTGGTCCTGCCGGATGGCCTCGATCATCACGTCATCGGCGAAGATCAACCCGTCGACGCGCATGTCCGCACGGCTCGCGCGCGGAATCCGCCAGCGCACCTCATCGACGCGTTCAAGCTGCACGGGCATCGCGGGTTTCTGTGCCATGCGGGATCGTAGACTCCCTGACGGGTATCAGATATCGAGAATCACCGTCGCCGACCAGCACTCGCCCGCGCGCTCGACCCGCAGCTCGTGGTACGTCACTGCCTTCACCTCGCGCGAAAACTGCGAACGCTCGGCGTCAACGCGGCGCAGCCGGACCGCCAGCGACAGGCGCTCATCGTCGGGCACCCAGTCGTCGATCGCCTCGATGATGCTCATCCGCGTTTCGAAGAGAAACAGCGCCTCGCTCAGCCACGCCTGCATCCGTTCAGCATCGCTGCGGCCGTGCACGACGAGCGTCTCGCGGGCGTCGTCCCCGGCCGTTGCCAGCGAACCGATCACCGCGTAGAGCCCGCGCGCCGCCTCGAGGAAGAGTTCACGCAGCTCCGCCGCCTCGACCTCCAGCATGATGTCCGCGGTGTGATCAACCGTGCGGAATGGCGACATCCGGAGGACTCTCCTTGTACCACGCTTCGCCAGTTTCTTCGCGCGCCGGGGCGATTTCGTCAGCCCACAGTCGCACGCGCTTGTCTTTTCTTCCCTTCGTGCCTTCGTGCCTCCGTGCCTTCGTGCCTTCGTGCCTTTGGGTTGCGGGCGCAGCCCGCTGCCCCTCATCTTATCGGGATCGCCCCGTTCTCGCCGCTCACGCCGGAGATTAAGGGCCCTTCGCGCAGCGTTTGCCGGTGCCCGGCCCGCATCGTACGTTTAGCCAGATCGTGTCTGTCGCCTGGGAGTACGAAGATGACAGGCTTGGAAGGAGTGGCGGGAGCGCCCGCCCAGACACAACAGCCGACGCTGTTCGACGTCGCGGTGCGCGAGAAGAACGGCGAGCCGCCTCCGCCCGTGGTCAACGGGCAGCAGTCCTCGCTCAGTCTGCTGCGTTCGGCGGCAAGGGCGATCGAGTTCGCCCAGCAGGGACGACAGGAAGATCAAGGCAAGGAGTTGCACGATCGTGACGCAGAGGAAGCCGAACGCATCAATCGCGAATCGCTGGCCAATTACGGGAACCGCGTCGACCTGCTGGCCTGACGGGCGGGCAGGAACGGTAAAACGCTGCGCTTCAGCGCAGTGGCGGCCGGTCCGCCGCCGCCGCGTCACTCAGCGAGCCTAACGCCCGCCCCGAACGCCGCCAGTTCGCGCCGGTGCGTCAACTCGCCGTCCGCCCGCGTCTCCTGCCGCAGCAATCCCGAGACCGGCGCCTCAACCGCCGTCCACGTGACCCGCTCGTACGCAACTTCTTCTTCCCACCACCGCGCTTCGACCCGCCGCGCATCCCAGTGGCGCCCGCCCGCGGCAATGGTCTCGCGCGAGGCCGCGATCTCCGCTTCGCGGATACGCGGGTCGTCCAGCGCTGCGTCCTCCGTCTTCGGCACGACGCGCACCGCCGGCAGGCCCAAAGGCTCATCCCGCAGATACATCTCCACCCGCACGGAAACGTGGTCGGCACCGACCCGCTCGACCGTCAGCCGCTGGCGATACCCATCCTGCATCGCGTACTCCGCCCAGTCGCCCCGCGCTGCACGCGCCCACGCGCTCTCCCGCGCCACACCGGCCGGCACGCGCGCCGTTGCTCCTGCGGGCACTGAGTTGTCGTTCATTGTCCCTGCCGCTGCGCCGCCGTCGCCCCGCTCGCCCGACGATTCCGCGGCCGAGCGCGGGCGGATGTCGATCCACTCCGCGCGCCGGGCCGTCCGGCGAATCGGCTGCTCCGGCGACGCCTCCGGCACCGGCGCCGACGACGATTCCCGCTCGCAGCCGCCGAGTGCGACCGCGGCGAGTACCGCGCCGAAACAGACGGCCGCGCGCCACGAACAATCCCGGGGGCATGACTCGAATCCGGCAGACATCGTCTGCCATCTTACCGGAGAGTGGATGGCGCGGCGCTCAGGAAGGATTGGCGGCCGGCGGCGGCTCGGCCGCGGGCAGCGTGATCATAAACGTCGTCCCCCGACCGTACTCGGATTCGACGCTCAGCTCCCCGCCGCTCTCGGCGATGATCTCGCGGCTCACCGACAGCCCCAGCCCGATCCCCCCGCGACCGGCGCGGCTCTCGTGCTGCTTCGTGCTGAAGAACGGCTCGAACACCTGCGGCAGGTCGTCCGGCTTGATCCCCGGCCCGCTGTCGCGCACGCAGATGTGCACCCGCGCCGGGTCCGCCGGATCGGGCGCGGCGTCAATCGCCAGCCGCCCCGGCTTGCCCAGCATTGCCTGCCGCGCGTTCAGCAGCAGGTTGAACAGCACCTGCAGCAGCTCATGCCGGTCCGCCAGCACGAAGAGCTGCGGGTCGATCTGGATCGTCAGCGTGATGTTGTCGCGCGACAGGTCCCGGCCCAGCGCCAGCACGGTGTCATCAACCAGTTCGCGCACCGGCGTCGGCTTGCGCTCCACCGGCTCGTCCGCCGCCACACGCAGCACCCGCCCCGCGATGCCCACCATGATCTTCGCCTGCTTGTGGATCGATCCCAGCGCCTTGGCCATGAACGCCGGGTCGTCGCTGCCCATCGCCGCCTGCGCGTAGTTCAGAATCGGCGTCAGCAGGTTGTTGAACTCGTGCGCCAGCACGGCCGCACCCGTCCCCAGGCTCGCCAGCCGCTGGCTCTTGCGCACCTGCGACCGAAGCAGCTCGAACTGCCGCTCCAACTGGTCGAGCTGCGCTTGCAACTGCGCTTCGCTCGGCGATACTCTCCCCGGCGGGATGCGCTGCGGCGCGGCTCGACCGATCTCGGCGGGACTTTCGCTCAACGGGTGAGACCCTTCCTGCGGCGCGGACGGATGGCAGCGCACCACCTCCTTGTATCGGGCAGGCTTGCGAAAACTCTTGAAGCGACGCCGACGTGACCATTGAAGACCGGCTGAATCTGCTGCTCGAGGCCGTCGAGGGACTCGGCATCGAGCTGCGCCGCGAGGCGCTCGGCGGCGGCGGCGGACTCTGCACGCTCCGCGGGCGCCGCGTCCTCTTCCTCGATACCCTCGCCGATCCGCTGACGGCCTACGAGACGACGCTTGCCGCCGTCTGCACGCTCACCGGACTCGACGACGTCCACCTGCCCCCCGCACTGCGCGAAGACCTCGACCGCGCCCGCGCCGAAACGCAGCCCGGCAACTGAATCGGCCCGGCGTCAGCGCATCTGCACCGCCACCAGCGTCACGTCGTCGGCCAGCGGCGCCTTGCCGCAGAACTTCCGCAGCCGCAACCGCGTCGCGTCGATCAGCTCACCGGCCGGCGGCGCGCCGGTCCCCCGCACCGCCTCACGCAGCCGCTCCGCGCCGAAAAACTGATGCTGTTCGTCCACCGCCTCCGTCACGCCGTCCGTGTACAGCAGCAGCGTGTTCGGCGCGCCCACCCGCTCGACGTGCTGCACGTAGTACGGCTCCTCCCGCTCCACCCCCAGCGGCAGCGAGCCCGACTCCGGCGGCTCGAACAGCGTCCCGTCCGGCCAAATGCAGATCGGCATCATGTGCCCCGCATTGACGATCTCGATCCGCGGCGCCTCCGGGCTGACGATCGCCAGCAGCATCGTGACGAACTGCGCCGCGTCCGTGTTGTCGTACAGCAGCCGGTTCCACTGCCGCACCACCGCCGCCGGATCACGCGCCGTCGGCAGCGTCACGCGCACCGCCGCCTGCAGGTTCGCCATCAGCAGCGCCGCCGACACCCCCTTGCCCGACACGTCCGCGACGATCACCGCCGTCCGACCGTCGTTCATCGGCACCACGTCGTAATAGTCGCCGCTCACCTGCCGCCCCGGCTCGTTGTGCGCGCGCACCTCGAGCTGCGGCGTCGACGGAAGCATCGTCGGAAACAGCCCCGTCTGAATGCGCCGCGCCACAGATAGCTCGTGCTCCAGCGCCGCGATGCGCCGGCTCTGCTCCAGCAGCCGGTTGTTGGCGATCCCGATGCTCGCCTGACGCGCCAGCGCCGCCAGAAAGTCGATGTCCTCCCGCGTGTAGACCGTCGTGCTCGTCGTCCGGTCCCCGTAGATCACGCCGAGAATCTCGCTCTCAAACTGCATCGGTACGCACATCGCCGAGCGGATGCGGTGCGCCGCGATGCTCACCGTCGGGTCAAAGTCCGCCGACTGCGCATCATTGATGATCGTCCGCTCCCCGTCCTCCATCGCCCGCCGCAGGATCGACCGGCTGATCGTCAGCTCCCCCGTCGCCCGGTCCGCCGCCAGGTTCCGTACCACCGGCCACTCCGGCTGCTCCCCCGGCCGGTTCTTCATCGCAATCAGTCCCCGCTCGAACCGCAGCGTCTCGAAACAGATGTCCATCACCGTCGTCAGCAGCTCGCTGCGGCTCTGCAGCTTCACCAGCCGGTCGCTCAGCTCCATCAGCATCTCCAGCCGC
>CAZNDQ010000015.1:0-20592 GCA_964571825.1 uncultured Planctomycetales bacterium
CGGCGCGCTCCGTCCCCCGTCCACTCTTTCGTCACTTCGTGACTTCGTAAGTTCCTCTCCTTTTGGCGCAGCCCGCTCATTGACCATGTCGAAGCACTTGTGGATCGCCGTCAGCATCCCCAGCGCCAGGCAGTCAATCTTCAGGATGCCCAGCGCGTCGATGTCGTCCTTGTCCCATTCGATGAAGGTCCGGTTGGGCATGGCCGCGTTTTCGATCGGTACGATCTCGCACAGCGGGCCGCGCGTGATGGCGAAACCGCCTACGTGCTGCGACAGATGGCGCGGGAAGCCGAGGAGCTGGCTCACCAGCCGCATCATCAGCCGCACCGTGCGGTCGCGCGGGTTGAGCCCCGACGCGCGGAACGCCTCCTCACGCAGCCCGTCCTTGTCCCACCATTCGTGCTGCCGCGCCAGCGCCGTGACGCGGTCGAGCGAAAGACCGAGGGCCTTGCCCACGTCGCGGATGGCGGAGCGCGGGCGATACGTGATCACCTCCGCCACGATCCCCGCGTGCTCCCGCCCGTACTTGTCGTAGATGTACTGGAAGACCTCCTCGCGCCGCTCGTGCTCGAAGTCGACGTCGATGTCCGGCGGCTCGTTCCGCTCGGCGCTGACGAACCGCTCAAACAGCACCTCGATGCGGTCCGGATCGACGCTCGTGATGCCCAGGCAGTAACACACGGCCGAGTTGGCCGCGCTGCCGCGCCCCTGACAGAGAATGCCGCGCGACCGCGCGAATCGCACGATGTCCCACACCGTGAGAAAATACGGCTCGTATTCCAGCTTCCCGATCAGCCGCAGCTCGTGCTCGAGCAGGTCGCGGACCTTCCGCGGCACCCCGCCCGGATAGCGCTCCCGCGCGCCGGTCCAGGTCAGCTCGGCGAGCAGCTCCGCCTGCGTCCGGTCCGGCGGACACAGCGTCAGCGGATATTCGTAGCGCAACTCGTCCAGCCGGAACCGGCAGCGGTCGGCGATCTCCAGCGTCCGCTCCACGGCCGCCGGATACCCGGCGAACAGCCGCTCTATCTCCTCGGTCGGCTTGAGGTGCCGCTCGGCGTTGGCGAAGAGCGCCCGCCCCGCTTCCTCGATCGTGCAGCCCAGCCGCACGCACGTCAGCACGTCCTGCAGGAAGCGCCGCGCCGACTCGTGATAGTGCACGTCGTTCGTCGCCATCAGCGGCACGCCGACGCCGCGCGACAGTGCATCCAGTGCGGCCAGCCGCCGCCCATCGTCCGGCCCGCCGTGCACGCTCGCCGCCAGATAGAGCCGATCGCCGAAAATGTCGCGCCAGGTCTGAAGCGATGTGATGTACGGCGCTGCCTCCGGCGCCGAGGGGTCGCCCGGCGGCGCCACCGCCGCGGCGAGCAATCCCTCTGACAGGTCGGCCACGTCCGTCAGCCGGATCGCACACGCGCCCTTCTCCGCGCGCCGCCGCGCCTCCGTCAGCAGCCGGCGCAGCCGCCCGTACGCGGCGCGGTCCATCGCATACAACAACACCGGCGGCGCATCGACGGGGACAATCTCCGCGCCGACCAGCAGCTTCAGCCCCGCCGCCTTCGCCGCGCAGTGCATGCGTACCGCGCCGGCCAGCGAGTTGCGGTCGGTGATCGCCAGCGCGGCATAGCCCAGCGCAGCCGCCTGCTCGACCAGTTCCTCCGGGTGCGACGCCCCCTCGAGAAACGAGAAGTTCGACTTGCAGTGCAGCTCGGCATAGCGGCGCGGCCCGCCACTGTGCGTGCGCGCGCGCGGCGTCGTGCCTGCGTCCGCGCCCGCGCTCGGCGAAACATGGCGCCGTTCTTTCTGTCCGGCCGGTTTCTCGGGCATCTCAATCAAACCACCCGTGCAGATACCAGCGGCCCGACTCCCGATCGCGGAAGAGCCAGCAGCCGCGGCCCGTCGCCGTCACCACGCGGTGGTAATCGCGCCGCACGTGCGCGCCGCGCCACCAGCCCGTCTCGATCCGTTCCGGACCCACGCTGTGCGCGATCGGGTGCTGCTCCCCGCTCAGCCGGAACGAGACGGGCGGGCCGTCCGGCACGACCGACATCGCCGCCACCTCGATCGGCCGCGCCAGCAGCCGCAGCGGCCGCAGCCCCCCCACCGGCTCCCCGGCCGCCGCTGCTGGCGCGCGCCGCTCCGGCTTCTCGACGACACTGACCAGCCGCACCGCGCGCTCGGGCGCATGCTCGCTCTGCAACCGCGGGCGCAGCACCGCCTCCGCCCCCAGGCGCGCCACCAGCCGCTCCAGCAGATCGCTCAGCGCCGCTTCGTCAACCTGCGCCGTGTCGAAGAGTTCGCCCTGCCGGTCGTCGAGCGGCTCGACCTCGCGGCTCCAGACGGTGAGCGACTCAACCGGCGTCGGCAGATGCACTGCTTCGAGCAGTGTGACGAAGAGACGTTCGAGACGCGCGGACGCGCGCGTCGGCTGCGCCAGCAGCAGCGGCACGTTCACACGCTGTGCGCGCCGCCCCTCGGTGCTGTACACGTCCTGGCAGCGCAGCGTCAGAAACACCTGTCGTACGCCGGCGCGTCGCGCGTCGAGCTGCGCGCAAAACAGCGCGAGCACGCGCCGCAGCACCGCGCGGATCATCTCCACACGGTCCGTCGCTCCCTCCAGCCGCAGCCCGCTGTAGACGATCGGCTCCGGGCGATACGCCGTCAGGAATTCGCGCCGATTGCCCAGCGCCTGATCGACCCGCCGCAACACCTCCTCGCCGAAACGCGAGGTGAGTGATGCGCGCGGCAGATAGAGCAGCGTGGCGACCGTGTCGACGCCCAGCGCCGCCAGCGACGCCGTCGTCTCCGCGCTCAGGCGCAACGACCAGACGGGCAGCGGAGCGAGCGCGGCCGTCGTCTGACCGGGCGGCACGATGACCGCGGCATCGGCGTGCGCGTGCGCCAGCGCCCACGCCGCGCCCGGCGTGTCGGCCAGCGCAGCGCGGACGCGAAAACCCTGCGCAGTCACATTTTTGCGCGCGCGCGCGGCGAGATTTTCCTCGCCGCCGAAGTGCACCGCGCAGCCGGTGACATCGAGAAGAAGGGAGTCGTCGCCCTCGATATGCACCACGGGCGAGAGGCACTCGGCCCACACGGCCAGCGCCTCCAGTTGGCGTCGGTCGGCGGCGGGGTCCTCCTCGCGGACGAGCAGCGTGGGAGCGACGGCCTTGGCCTCGGCCAGGGTCTGCCCGGCGCGCACGCCGGCGCGCCGCGCGAGGGCGTCGGGCTGAACGATGCGCACCGTGCGGCCAGTCGAGGAAATCACCGCGCGCGGTATCGCGCACGATTCCGCCGACCGCGACCGCTCATCCTGTTCGGCGCGCTCCTGGCTGCACTTCCGATCCGTCGACAGGTACGGGATGTACAGACACATCGCCCGTTTCATGATGCAGGTCCACGGTCAGCGGGGCGGACGGAAAGCCGTCGCGCACCTTGAGTACGGTCAGGCGCAGCAGGTCCAGCGGATCGGGCGCGTCCGCGGCGCAACGCAGTGCGTCCGGTGCGGCCGCTGTGCACGCACGTTCGACGAGAATCCGCGCCGCGGCGAACGTCCGCGTCGGCGCGCACGACGGCCGCAGCAGCATACCGAGCGCACCGCCGCGCTCGGCGGCAAGCTGCAACCGGCGCACGTCCCGGTCGTCGAGCTGGCGAAACGGCGCGACGACGGCGGCGACGGCCGTGCAGCGCAGCGCCTGCTCGGCAGCCCAGAGGGCCTCGCGCGGACGGCGAAGACGGAGAACGATGAGGCGCTGCGGATCGAGACCGAGGTGCGCGGCTGCGGGCGCGTAAAAATCACCGCCGGGATCGACGACAACGATACAACGCGCGAGAAAAGATTCCCGCGGAATCGGGTGTGACAAAGGGTTCTCGCACCAGCCGGTACGCTGGTCAGCGCATTGGACGCGCGCGGCGAGGTGGAGGGCGAGGGAGAAGGCGCCGGCGCCGGAGGTGGCCGAGAGCAGCTCGGTGAGGGCGGCCGCAGGGAGCCCGCCGGCGGGCAGCGCGGCATCGAGCGGCGCCAGTCCGGTGGAAATGTGGCGGCGCGAGGAGCGGCGCGGCGCCGATGCATGCGAAAACGCGCAGAAACCGCGCGAATCCGCGCCCCGCACCGAGTTCGACTCACCAAGACCGAAAGGGTCATTGATGCGCGCGCGCAGCGCGTGGAGAGTCGCCTCGCGGCGCTGCGGGGGGTTGTCGGCCCCCGGCGCGCACGCCAAACCAGCAGCCAAGCGGTGTGCTCCGCCGTGCATGAGTTCACTCCCTGTCCCGTGGCCAGTCCCCGCGGCGGCGCGTCGGGCCGTCCGCCGGCGTGCCACGCCCGCATCCATTCCGTCCCCGCGAAACGGGACGCGAATCCGCCTGTGGCGGACCTCCGGCATGCTCGCTGCAATACCTAACATATACCGAACTTCAAGAGGAGTCAAGGCAAAATAGAGTCGCGGGGATCGGCCCGGTGCCGGGCGGACAAGAGGAGGGTGCGGGGAAGCCGCGTACGGGCTATAGTGGCGCGTGTCTTTGCCGCACATCCGCAGCAGGCAGCCGGCAACCAGCGAAAAACGGAAACACCCATCATGTCTTCCCCAAAAAAGAACAAACGAACTTCCCGCCCCGCCCAGCGCGACGGCACACGGAAGCCAACACGTGGATCAGTGTCATCGCCGCCCGGCGAACGCAAAGGCAAACGACCGGCCGCATCCGGTGAAACCCGGAGAACCGCGTCTGCGAAAGGCCTTCCCGACGTATCCCGCGCTCGCATAGCGCGGCGCGGGGGGCTCAAAACCCGGACGTCTGAACAGCCTGCAAAACCCGCCGAGGCTCCGGAGCAGCCGGCGCAGCCGTCCTCCCATGGACATGCTGAATGCCCGATTGTCGGCATGGGCGCCTCGGCCGGCGGCCTGCAGGCCTTCGAGGAGTTCTTCACACACGTGCCCGCCACCAGCGGCATGACCTTCGTCGTCGTCTCCCACCAAGAC
The DNA here is from genome assembly GCA_964571825.1 of uncultured Planctomycetales bacterium. Taxonomy (GTDB): domain Bacteria; phylum Planctomycetota; class Phycisphaerae; order UBA1845; genus CAZNDQ01. The sequence goes on from CAZNDQ010000015.1 coordinate 4,971, forward strand.
CCGACGCGAACGACGATGCTGCCCGAGTTGCTAGAGCGCAGCGCCAACATCCCCGTGCGCGTGATCAGCGACGGGATGATCCCCAGGCCCAACACGATTCACGTCGCTCCGCCGGGCAAAAACGTGGCGATGATCGAGGGAGCGATGCAGTTGATGGAGGTGCCGGAACATCGCGGCGCAGCGCTGCCAATCGACTACTTCTTCCGCTCGATGGCCGAGGACCAGCACGACAACGCCATCTGCATCGTCTTCTCGGGTAACGGGTCGGACGGGACGCTCGGCCTGCGCGCGGTGAAGGCGGAGTCGGGGCTGGCGGTGGTGCAGGACCCGGCGACGGCAAAGTTCACCGGCATGCCCGACAGCGCCATCGCCACCGGTCTGGCGGACTACGTCCTTCCGCCCGACCAGATGCCGGCGCAGTTGCAGAAGTACCTCTCGTCGCCGCGGCGTTCGCTCGAATCGGAGGATGGGGACGAGGCGTTTCTGCAGGCGCTGAGGAAGGTGCTGATCCTCGTGCGCGGCCGGACCGGCCACGACTTTTCCGCCTATAAGCCGACCACCATCCGCCGCCGCATCGAGCGCCGCATGGGCGTGCACCAGTTCGAGAATCCGAACCACTACGTGCGGTTCATGGAGCAGAACCCGCAGGAAACGGACATCCTCTTCCGCGAGCTGCTGATCAGCGTGACGACGTTCTTCCGCGACCCGGACGCGTTCGAGGCGCTGGCGCGGGCGCTGCCGAAGCTGCTGGCCTCGAAGCCCGACGAATTCACCCTGCGCGTCTGGGTACCGGGCTGCGCTACGGGGGAAGAGGCCTATTCCGTGGCGATCGCGCTGCGCGAGTGTATGGAGGAGATGGGCCGGCACCTGCCGATGCACATTTTCGGCACCGATCTCGACGGACACGCGATTGACGTCGCGCGCAACGGCCTGTATCCCGAGGGCATCGCCGTCGACGTCAGCCGCAAACGGCTGGAGCGATTCTTCCTCCGCGAGGACAACGGCTACCGCATCAACAAGGACATCCGGCAGTGCCTGGTGTTCGCACCGCAAAACCTGATCTCCGACCCGCCGTTCACAAAGCTGGACCTGATCACCTGCCGCAATCTGCTGATTTATCTCAACGCGGACCTGCAACGGCAGATCGTGCCGCTGTTTCACTACGCGCTGCGGCCCAGCGGCCTGCTCATGCTCGGTTCGTCGGAGACGATCGGCGGATTCTCCGACCTGTTCACTCCGATGGACAGCAAGTGGAAGATCTACGAGCGCAAGCACACGACGACGACAGCGCCGACGCTTGTCGAGCCCTCGGCGTCCGTCGCGGACACGGAATCCGAGCCGGCCGCGCGGGCCACCATCGTCGATCGCACGCGGATCAAGAGCGTCGCCGAAGCGGTGGAGCAGGCGCTGCTGTCCCGGTTTGTGCCGCCGAGCGTGATCGTCAACGAGAAGGGCGACATACACCACATTCACGGACGGACGGGGATGTACCTCGAGCCGGCGGCGGGCCGGCCATCGCTGAACCTCTTCAAGATGGCGCGGGAAGGACTCCAGCTTGAGCTGGCGGCGGCGATGCGCAAGGCCGGCAAGTTCCGCGGCGTGGTACGGCGCGAAGGCGTCCGTGTGGCCACCAACGGCGGACATGCGCACGTCAATCTGTCGGTCAGCCGGATTTCGCGCCCGGAGTCGCTCAAGGGGTTGTACCTGGTGGCCTTCGAGGAGGCGCCGCCGCAGGTGACCGAGCCGGTGCGAAAGAAGGCGCAGGTAAACAAGGGAGCGCACAGTCGGCTTGTGGACCTCGAGCGCGAACTGCAGCACACGAAGGAAACGCTGCGCAGCACCATCGAGGAATCGGAGACGACGAACGAGGAACTCAAGTCGATGAACGAGGAGCTGCAATCGACCAACGAGGAACTGCAGAGCGCCAATGAGGAGCTGGAGACCTCGAAGGAGGAGATGCAGTCACTGAACGAGGAGTTGCAGACCGTCAATTCGGAACTGCAGGGCAAGATCGACGAACTGTCCCAGGCCAATGACGACATGAACAATCTGCTGAACAGCACGGAGATCGCGACCGTGTTCCTCGACTCTGACCTGCGCATCCAGCGGTTCACGAAGCAGGCGCGGCGGCTGATCAAGCTGATCGAGACGGACGTGGGGCGATCGATCGGCGACATCGTTTCCAAACTGCGGTTCGAGAGCCTTGAAGCGGCCGCGCAGGAGGTGCTGGACACGCTCTCGCCCAAGGAGAAGGAGGTGCAGACGGCCGACGGCAACTGGTTCCTGATGCGGATGATGCCCTACCGCACGTCGCGGAACGTGATCGAGGGCCTCGTCATCACGTTCGTCGACATCAACGACCTGAAGGCGGCCGAGTCGGTGCGGCGGGAGCTGGAGGCCGCACACGCCTTTGCCGACGCGGTGATCGAAACCATCCGCGAACCGTTCCTGCTGCTCGACGGAGAGCTGCGCGTGGTCAAGGCGAGCCGACGGTTTTACGAGACCTTTGCCGTCGGCGCGGGCGAGACCGAAGGACGACTGGTCTACGAACTCGGCGACGGGCAGTGGAACATCCCTGCACTGCGGGAACTGCTCGAGCAGGTCCTGCCGCAAGAGACGGCGTTGACCGATTTCCGCGTCAATCACGAGTTTCCGCACATCGGGAGCCGGACGATGATACTTAACGGACGGCGACTGGCACGTGAGACGGGCGAGCCGGCGTTCGTTTTTCTCGCCATCGAAGACGTGACGGACGGTGCCGGCGGCCGGTGAACCGGCGCCGCCGGGCCGGGTCGCAGCACCTGGAGTGGATGAGGAATCCGACGGTTCATGCTTGTCACACGATCAGTGCCGGCGCGGCCGATACTCAGCCGACGCGCGGCCATGGACGATCACGACGGGAGAAACGGGCCGGCATCGGTCAGTGAGCCGCAAAGACAATTCGGAGCAGGTACAAAAGGGGCCGGGCGGTGAGCAGAAAAAAGACCGGCGAAACCGACCGCGACGCGCTGCGCGAGCAGGCCGAAGAGGTCATCCGGCAGTCGGGCCCCGGCGATCAGCCAGCGCCACCCGCCACGAATGACCAGGCGGAACTGGGGCACGAACTTCGCGTGCACGAGATCGAACTGGCGATGCAGAATGAAGAACTGCGCCGGACCCAGCTCGAGCTGGAACTGGCGCGCGACCGCCTGGCGGACCTGTTCGACTTCGCCCCGGTGGGCTATCTGACGCTCGACGGCCGCGGTCGAATCCGGGAGGCGAATTTGACGGCGGCGGCGCTGCTGGGAAAGGAGCGGGAATCGATCATCGGCCGGCTGTTGACCCATTTCGTACAGGCGGACGACCAGGACGAAGCTTACCGGCACCTGCGGCGCGTGCGGATGGGCGTTCTGCCGCTCGCTTGCGAGCTGCGTTTCGTCCAGGCGGATGGCGACGAGGCGGTAGTGCACGTGCAGAGCACGTCGTCGCACGAGCCCGAGGGGTGCCGCGTGGCGCTGATCGACGTCACCGATCGCAAGCGCGCGGAGGCGCAGGCGCAGCGGCTGGACGAGCAACTGCGGCAGGCGCAGAAGTTGGAGGCAATCGGGCAGCTCGCCGGCGGCGTTGCGCACGACTTCAACAACATCCTCACCAGTGTGCAGGGCAACGTGGAGCTGCTGCGCAGCGCGCTCGCGGGACGCCTGCGGCCTGACGATCCGTCCTGGGAGCCACTCGCCGAGATCGAGCGATCGTCGCAGCAGGCGGCCGACCTGACGCGACAACTGCTCGCTTTTGCCCGGCGCCAGGTCGTCCAGCCGCGGGCGGTCTGCCCGGCGCGCGTGCTCGCAGGGATGGAGAGCATGCTCCGCCGCCTGATCCGCGAAGACGTCGAACTTTCGATCGAATGCGCCAACGACACGGGCAACATCATTGTGGACTCGGGCGAACTGCAGCAGGCGATTGTCAACCTTGCCGTGAATGCCCGTGACGCCATGCCGCACGGCGGTCGAATGGTCATTCGCGCCGAGAACGCGATGGCGCATTCCTCGGCGCCGGCGCTGAACGGCGAAACGCCGGCGCGCGCTTGCGTCGCGGTCTCAGTCAGCGATACGGGAATCGGGATGGACGAGGAAACGCGGCAGCGGATGTTTGAGCCCTTTTTCACCACCAAGACCGACGGCACGGGCCTGGGGCTGGCCACGGTGTACGGCATCGTGCAGAAAGGGTGCGGCCGGATTGAAGTGGAGAGTGTCCCCGGCCGCGGGACGACCATCCGCATGATCTGGCCGAGGACGAGCGAAGCACCGAGCCGCCAGGCCGATTCCTCCACACCGAGTGACATTAGCCGTGGCAACGAGACGATCCTGCTGTGCGAGGACAACCAGGCAGTGCGAGACGTCCTCTTGCGAACGCTGCGGGAAAACGGCTATGGCGTCATCGCCGTCGCCAATGCGGATGAAGCCCAGCAGGCGGCCGGGGGCGGGGCGGCGATCGACCTGCTGCTCACTGACGTGCTGCTGCCGGGGATGAACGGCGCCGAACTGGCCGCGAGACTAACCCAGGCTCAGCCCGCGCTGCGTGTGATCCTGATCTCAGGATATGCGCCGGATTCTCTGGGCGCGGGCGACGCAAAGCTGGAGCACGCCGCGTTCGTGCCGAAGCCGTTCACCATGCGCGAGTTGCTGCGGAAGGTGCGGGAGACGCTGGACTCCCAGCGCGATTGAACCAGTCTTGATTGCAGATACCTGCACGAGAACCTGAGCATACGGGTGACGGGCCGGGCCGCGCGCTTGAACCTGCGGTGCAAGCCGGGCGGCAGCGCGCTATAGAGCGGCTGCGGTGCGGCGGAAGTGGTGGCCGACGATGGCCAGGCGCACGGCCTCGGCAAAGGCGCGGCGGTGGAAGAGCAGCGCGCGGGTGAGGTACTTCCAGTATTCGCGGCGGCCCTTGTGAGCGACGCCGATGACCCAGAGCGAGCGTAGGAAGACGCGGAAATCGTCGAGGCAGAGGTGGACCCGCGGGCCGGCGGGGCGATAGTCGCGCAGGAAAGTAATGGCGCGCTGGTAGTACTGGCGCGGCGTGTAGAGGTTGCGCACAAGGCGACGATAACCCTCGATCAGCGACTGGCGATCGAGCCGGGGAATGAAATTGAGCGTGCCGTCGACGTTGTTGCCGGTGCTCGGGCCCAGCAGCCGGCCTTCGCCGCACAGACGCGAAAAAAGCCGCGTGCCGGGCAGCGCGGTGAGCAAACCGACCATCGCCGTGACGACGCCGGCCTCCTGAATGAAGCGGCGTTGACGCTCGAAGATGCCGTGATTGTCGCTGTCGAAGCCGAGGATGAAGCCGCCCATGACTTCGATGCCGGCGTGGTGGATGGTGCGGACGGCAGCGACGAGGTCGCGGCGGGCGTTCTGCACCTTGGCGCATTCGAGGAGGCTGTCCTCGTCGGGGCTCTCGATGCCGACGAAAACGCGCTTGAAGCCGGCGCGGACCATGAGGTCGAGCAGTTCGGGATCGTCGACCAGGTTGAGCGAGGCCTCGGTGGAGAAGGCGAAACGAATGGCGCGGCGCTCGCGCCAAACGATGACGGCGCGCAGCAGTTCTTTGACGCGGGCGCGGTTGCCGATAAAGTTGTCGTCGACGATGAAGACGTCGTCGTTCCAGCCGGCGGCAACAAGCGCGTCGAGTTCGGCGATGATCTGCATCGGCGTTTTGACGCGCGGGACGCGGCCGTACATGGCGACGATGTCGCAGAACTCGCAGTCGAAGGGGCAGCCGCGCGAAAATTGCACGGGCATGGTGGCGTAGTCGGCGAGATCGAGCAGGTCCCAGCGCGGGACCGGCGAGGCGGTGAGGTCAGGGCGATGCAGACTCTGGTAGATAGGCTGGAGCCGGCCGGCAGTGAGGTCGGAGACAAGCGCCGGCATGATGTCTTCGGCTTCGCCGATAACGACGTGGCGGACGTCGGGAAAGCGGTCGTGCCCAGTGGTGAAGAGGGGTCCGCCGGCGACGAGCGTCCGGCCGCGCGCGCGGCAGCGGTCGATGACCTGACGGGCGGAGTCGGCGTGGACGATCATGCAGGAGAGGAAGACGTAATCGGCCAAGTCGAGTTGGGCGTCGGTGAGGTTGGTGACGTTGAGGTCGACAAGGCGCAGACTCCAATGTCGTGGGAGCATGGCGGCGACGGTGAGCAGGCCGAGCGGCGGAAAGGCCGCGCGGCGCGAAATCAGCGGCATGACGTGGCGAAAGCTCCAGAACGTGGTGGGCGTTCGCGGCGAAACGAGGAGAATATTCATGTCCAGGGCGCTCCAGACGAGACGCCCTCTCCGCACACAGATCGTATCGCTCATTCGCGGGCGACGCCAGCGGCGGCGTGCAACACCGGGCCGTTGCCGCGGGAAAGGCGTCCCGACCGGTGCGGGCGAGAGTATCGTGCGGAACCGTCGGGTGGCGTCGTTTCTTGTTTCGGACGAGCGGCTCCGGTAGGCTGGCGATCGGCCTCAGCCACCCATCGCGCCGCGCGCAAAGGAGCGCCGCCCATGAGCGAGCCGTACGACCAGATCATCACGCGGTTTCCGCTGTTCGAGGGGTTCACGCAAGCCGGGGCACAGGCGCTGCTGGAAATGGGCACCGTGGAGACGTTTGCGCCGGGGCAAACGGTATTTCGCGAGGGCGACCCGGCGACGTTCGTAATGCTCGTCCTGACGGGCAGATTTCAGGTGTACGTCGAGCGCGACGGCCACGACCTGGTGCTTGCGAACACCCAGCCGGGGACGATCGTGGGCGAAATGGCCGTGCTGTGCGGGCTGGCGCGATCTGCGAGTGTGCGCGCGAGCGAGGCGAGTGCGGCGCTCAAGTGGACCGACGGCGCTTTTCGGCGGCTGATTCTCAGCAACGCGTTCCTGGCGCAGAAGATTTTCGCCGAAGCGCTGAGCACACTGATCGAGAAAGAACGCTCGCTGATCGAGGAGCTGATTGCAGCGCGCCGAGAGGGTGACCGCGGCGGCGGATGAGCACTCGATTGGGGTGAATCTGGCCGCGCGCGCCGCAGTGCCCCTCCCGTTCAGCGCCGGACGATGTCGATCTGCGTCATCAGGCCCTCTTTGGTAAAGCGAAGGCACGCTGTTACCGTCTCAATGTCGTCGAGCAGCTCGTTGAGCGGCGATTCGGCGGGCAGCGCGTCCAGGCGCATCGGCTGATCGAGCGGCCCGTAGATCGACGACGCGACCGAGGCGGTGTGCGGGTCAAACGTGTACGCTCCGCCGTTCGGGCAGACCAGGCGATAACCGAGCCGGGCGGGCGCAACCTCGTCGAGCCGGGCGTCCTCGAGCAGACCGCAGCGTCCCAGCAGCCAGACCTGTGCCAGGTTGCGGAGCGACACCTCACGCGCCTTCTGTTCGAGGATAAAGCTGATGGTCGGGCGGGCCTTCTCGGCCGCGCCAGGCGCGACGTAGAGCAGCACATTGGCCTTCTCCGAGGCGGACGGCGCGCGGGCGGCCGGCGGATCGCGCAGCACATCGATGAGGTGGCGCAGCGCCGACGCCTGCGTCGAAACGTAGAAGCCGTCCTCGATCGTAGCGTAATACAGAGCCGGGCCGCGCTCGCTCACGGCCGACTGGGACGAAGCCGCCGGCCCGGAGGTCGGCGTCGGCTCGTCGATCAGTTCCTGCGCGAACGGATTCGTCGGGTCGGGCGCGATCTGTACGATCGTGACGTTGTGATACGGCTCGAGGTTGCGGAAGATGACGGTGTTGGGCGCGGAGGTGCTGATCATCGACCGCAGTGCCACGAGAAAGGCGGCGAGGCTGAGCTTGTTCCGGGCGTGGATGCCGACGACGAAGGAGGCATTGAACACGTCGATGATCGCCTGATCTCCACGCCGGTTCGCCGCGTCCTCAGGCAGGGCACCGTATTCCCGCCGTACGAGTTTTCCGAACGCATCTGTGTCCTCGATCCAGAAGGTCGCCCACTCGCCGATCCAGTCGGACGCAAGATTCGTGCCGGTCATCCCGTCGAGAAAACCCGTCGCCTGCGACTTGCTCGGGCCGTCGTTGAGGTGCATGACATAGCGGAGCAGCGTGTCGCGCCCGAAGCGGCTCGTGTCCACCGTGATCGGCTCGCCGCCGGCGATATCGACCAGCTCGTTGTAGCGTGAGGCGTCAATGAGCGGCAGGATGCATGTTTCGACGCGGATCGTGCGGTCGAGCTTGAGGCGGATCGCAATCGGGTCGAAGTATTGACGCCAGTACTGCTGGTAGCGGTCGCGGAACCGGCCGTATTCCTCCACCTCCCGCTTCGTCGCCGAGGCGGATTCGACCTCGACCAGCGGGGTCAGGAATTCGAGGCGGCCCCAGGTTGAACTGCTTGCCACGGCGCGCTCGGCGTCCCAGGTGAACGTCCCGCCCTCGGGGTCGAAGAGGTCGTCGGCGTTGAGCGACCGAGCGGCGACCAGTTGTTCGAACGTCGGACGGCCGGGGCCGTGCTCGTATCCGTGGAACATCGCCGCGTTGGCGAGCATCTTCAGCGAAGTGGCCGCTTCGAGTCGGCGTTTCTGCTTGATGCGCACTTCGGGGCCGACCAGACGGCGGACAAACGAATCGCTGAGATAGAGGAAGCCGTCTTCGGCCGAGTCGTCGAGTGGGAAGACCACGGCGCGGACGTATTGAAAGTCGGGTGCGGCGGCGAGATTCGGCGCGGCGCCGGTTGCGGCGTCGATCGTCCGCCGCAACGCCGCGAGCGAGTTGCTGTAGATACACACGTCATCGATCCAGCAGCGATGGCACGACACGACGCGCTCGGGTTGGACGAGCCGCTCGATGCGGATACCGCGGTGTTCCACCTCGTCCAGCACCGCGCCCGGGACGACGCGCTGCGCCTCGCGGAACGGCCCGTCCACGGCCGAATGAAATGCCTCTCTGGATGTAGCTTGGAACAGGACCGTCACGTCCGAACCGTTGACGATGTATGGATCGGACCCGGCAACGGCAACCTCACGCACAACGGCCGGGCCCAGCAGCGGCGCGAGGTGCCCTTCCGGAAGGCAGAGCTGTCGCATCGTCCGCTCCCGCGTGTTGTGCGTCGTACCGACCGGCGAGGCCAGCCGCAGCAGCGAACCCCCCCACTGCTGCAGAGTGTCGAGCAGTTCCAGCAGCTTGTCGACGGAGCGAAAGCGGAGGAAGTAGTGGTCTTCCGGTACCAAAGCCGCCAGCCTGCCGTGTATCGGCTCGGCCTCCCCGCGCATCTCGTCGAACGGGTGGCTCTTCACAGCCACGGCGGGAATGTCGGCGAACACCACCGACCGTTCGCTGCGATCGCGATTCGTGTTCGTCATCCGGTCGAACTGCAGCGACTCCTGAATAGCCAGTGCACCGCTCAGCAGGGTGTATTGGTCAATTTCTGCCGAGCCGGGGGTAGATTGAAGAAACGTATCCGCTTCCCCGACAATCAAGCCATAGGAACGGCGCGTCTGGTGCGCGGCGTAGGTAAGGAAACCACCCACATCACCTGCCGAGTCGCGCAACAGTACGAACCACATGGCCTGCGCTTCGGCCCACCTCTGCCGAGGAGAAGGGTCGGCTTCAAGCGTTTCCGCCGTGGCCAGGTCAAGCGAAACTTCCGCCTGCTTCCATGTGCCATCCTCGCCCGGGTAGCGCAGGGACAGTTCGATGGATTCCACGGCCGGTCCACGCCCCACAAACGTCAACCGATCTGACACTGTCACGACGTCCCAGCGGTCACGTCGAACATACTCGAGGTAACACGGGTACTGCGCGGGCGGAACGGAGGCGAGCTGCGCGACGCGCGGCCAGTCGCTCGGTCGCCGTTCCCACCGCTCGATGGACTGCTCACCCATATCCGCCGGACGTTGAATCGTCACGACAAACACCAGCCGGTCGCCGTCCGGTGCCTTGGCAACGGAGAGGACGGTCGCCGCCGCCGAGGCCGTGGCCGAGGGTGAGGTGGGCGGAGGATCGGCGTTGGCGCGACCTGTTACAACGACCGCCAAAATCGCCAAGAAGCGAAGGTATGTGCCTTGGTCGAATCTGTGTGGCGAGCGGGACGTGCGACGATCCATAGGGTAATCTCCCTCGATGTTTGCGCTCGCCGCCTGTAGCGGTCAAGACGTCCGCAACCCGGCGGCAAGCCGGCCGTATTAAACCGGCTTCGTATGCAGGACGCGACCGGACCTGCCGCGAGCCCCCACGCCCCGCTGGATCCGTCGCGCGCCAGCGAATCAGACCCCCAATCCCATCAGCGACGGCCGATTTCGTTTGTGATTCAGCGGACAGTTCGCATAAAATAGCCCCAGCCGACCGGGCAACCGGTCGGAACAGGGGAGGTGACGACGGCACCCACACCCCCCGCCGGCGCTCATGTCCGCCATCGCGCGAAATCACCCGGGGTGCAACGTGGAAAGGAGCAACTCGATGAGGTCACTGTTTGTTCGCCATGCATGCATTCTCGTATTGCTGGTTTGCGCCAATGACGCCTGGGCCCGTCGCGCGGGCGCGCCGGCGGCGCGGACCGGGAGCCCGGCCAGCGGCGAGCTGACCTGCCAGGTCTGTCACGGACTGCTCACCGGCAGCGGCACTGTCGAGATCCTTGGCGCGCCGGCCGAGTACCAGTTCGACCAGCTCTACGATCTCGTCGTTCGCGTTGCCGACCCCGTGCAGCTCGCGGCCGGATTCGAGATCAGCGTCGAAAACGACATCGGCACGCACGTCGGCACGCTCCTTCTGACCGACCCCGCGAACACGCGCTACGCCGACGGCAACGTCAACTGGGTCACGCACACCTCGACCGGCGTCAACGACGCGGCGCTGAACTGGGCGGGCAACGGAAACTCCGCCGATTTCCGTTTGCAGTGGCGCGCGCCGTCGGTCGACGTCGGGACGATCACCTTCTGGGCCGCCGGAAACGCGATCAACAACAACTTCAACTCCGGCGGCGACATCATCTACGTCACCAGCACCTCGGCCGACCCACCCGGCCCCCCCGACCCCGCCGACCTCGACAGAGACGGAGACGTCGACCTCAACGATTTCGCTACCCTCTCCGTGTGCTTCGGCTCTGCCGTGGCCGCGCCGGAGCCGGGCTGCTCACCTGCCGACGCGGCGGCCAGCGATCTCGACGGGGACGGCGTCGTCGACCTTGACGACTTCTCCACTTTCGCCGTCGCCTTCGGCGCGTAGCCGCGCCGCCATTCACCCGGTGCGTTCTTGTTCGGCTGCGCGCGCGCGTGCCGGTCACGGAGACGGCGCGGGCTGATGCTCGATCAACTGTCCCTTGGTCGGCTCGCCGCGTGGCACAATCTCGCCGTTGGCGAGGTAGTGGCGAAACTGCGCGGGCAGCCCCTGACCCTTCTGGAACACGCCCGACGTTTGCAGGTGATAGTGCAGGTGTGGCTCGCTGGAGTTGCCGCTGTTGCCGCACAGGCCGAGCAGGTCTCCCGCCGTCACTTCCTGCCCCCTGCCGACCTTGACGCTTCCTTCCTGCAGGTGCGCCAGAAACGAAAACTCCCCGTTGCCGTGGTCGATCACCACGTGGTTGCCCACCGGCTGCATCGCGTTCATCTCGCCCGGAATGTTGTCCGCCACGCCATCGACCACCTCAACAACGACGCCAGAACCCGGAGCCAGGATCGGCCGACCGTAGCAGTAATACTGCTTGTTCGACTTGCCGTCTCCGCTGTGGCTCGAGCCGTACTTCATGATGATGATGTCGCAGGCGAAGCGCTGGTCCACGACGGCCGCGTGGTAATTCTCCTTCAGTGTCCGCCCGCCCCAGAAGACGTACCACTCTCCGTCGAACGGCAGGCGCAATTCGGTCTTCGTCTGATAGTCCAGGTACGGCGAATCCGCCTCCTTTTCCTGCGGGTGGATGACGAACCCGTCGATGGTGCCGCGCTCATCAAAGACCCAAACCACTTCAATGATCTCGCTGTACTTCTCGAACCGGGCCTGCCGTACGTACAGGTGTCCGCCCCCTGCGCGGCTCACCTTTTCCGCGACAATGCCTTCCTCCTCACCGAGTTGTTCCGTCACCAACTGCCGGAACCGGCGAAGATCGTTGATTGTCCCGAGCGCTCCTTTCATCTCGTCGCTGAATTGCCCCCAGATCTCCTCCAGCTTGCCGGAGTAAAACTTCTCGGTGTAGGTCCGTCCGAGTCGCTTCGCCTGGTGCTCGCGGAGCGGATCCCCGTCCGGGTCTGCGGGCGGCTTACCCAGCGCCAGAGCGACGCCCACCGCACCAACCGCGAGCACATCCAAAACAAGCGAAAGCCGTCGTGACATGTCGTGTACCTCCGCCACGGCCTGACCTGGTGCTAGATGTTTCAGCGTTCCGGCCCCCGCGCCTGTGATTGGCGCGGATCGGATAGAATACGTCGATCGTCTCTCGATGCGACCTGTCCCAGCCGGCCGCCGGACACCGGATGGGGAGGAACTCAGCCATGATTGCGATTCGATTTATCACGCTGACCTGTACCGCCTGTCTGAGTCTGAGCGCGGGTGAACCACCCGACGAGGACCCGGCTGCGCAGCTGGCGCAGGCCGCGGCGAACTACCGTGCCGGCGACCACGCGTCGGCGGCCGCGCTGTGTGATCGGGCAGCGCGGGCCGCGCCGGAGGGCGCCGCGGGCGCCCGCCTGCGCCGATCCGCGCACTACAACGCTGCGTGCAGCCACGCACTGCTAGGACGGTCAGATGAGGCATTTGCCGCGCTCGATCGCGCGCTCGGCGACAGTTGGCACGATCTCGACAAACTGCTCGCCGACCCAGACCTGCGGTCGCTGCACGCGGATTCCCGATGGGCGCCGATCGTCCAGCGCTGCCGCGCCAATCATGAGTTATTCGTCCAGTCGCTCAAGGAGCCCGCACTGCGCGAGGAGTTGCTCCGCCGGATGAAAGAGGACCAGCGCGTCCGCCTCGAACCGGACGTCAACCCGCGCGAGTGGATGCGCATCGACCGCGACAATCTCGCCTACATCAAAAAAGTGATCGACGAACACGGTTGGCCGGGCCGGAGCATGGTCGGCGACGACGGGGCGCTCGCGGCGTTTCTGCTCGTGCAGCACGCGGCGTCCGACCTCGCATTCCAGAAGCGCTGCCTGGAGCTGCTAACGCAAGCGGTCGAGCAGAACGAAGCAACCGCCGCCCACATGGCCTACCTCACCGACCGCGTCCTCATCTTCGAGGGAAAACCGCAGCGCTACGGTACGCAGTTCGCCGGGATCGGCAAGTCGTCAAAGCTGCTGCCGATCGAGAACGAGCAAGACGTGGACGCGCGACGGCGCGAGGTCGGGCTGCCGCCGCTGGCGGAATACGTCAAACAGGTGCAGGAGCAGCCGGCGCCGCGCGCCGAATGAGCCGGCGCAGCCAAGCGAGCCACGGCTCCAGCCGGCCGGTCGCCGCGGAAAGTTCGATCAGCGGCACATCCGGGCGCAGCCGCGCCAGGTCATCAAGAAACACCCGCCGCTCGAACGGCACAACGCCGAGCAGGTCCGTCTTGTTCAGCAGGATGACGTCGGACGTCATCACCAGGTGCGGGTGCTTGGCTGCCTTGTCGTCGCCCTCGCTGACGGAGAACATTCCGACCTTCGCGTCATGACCGAGGTCAAACCCGACGGGGCAAATCAGATTGCCAACGTTCTCGATAATCAGCAGATCGATGGTGGCGAGGTCGAGGCGGTCGAACGCCTGCCGCACCTGGTGCGCCTCGAGGTGGCAGCCCCGGCCCGTGTTGACCTGCACGACGTGCTCCGTCCACCGCCGCAATCGCAGCGCGTCCCGCGCCGTCGCCAGATCGCCGGCGATCACGCCGACGGTCGCTTCGTCGCGAAGCCGCTCAAGCGTCCGTTCGAGCAGCGTCGTCTTGCCGCAGCCCGGCGAGCCGATCAGGTTGATCGCATGAATCCCCGCCGCATGAATCCGCGCGCGGTTTGTCGCCGCGATCTCGTCATTCGCCTTGAGCACATTCTCGACGATCGGTATCTCGTACACGGTCAGTCCCTCCCTGCCGCGGCGGCCGTCGTCGGCAGTGCGTCCGGCGCGCCCTCGACATCGATGGACATCAGCGTCAGCTCGCCGCTGCCGCGCGGCGTAGGAGCGGTACACCCACAAACGCAGGGCTCATCATGTCGTTCGCTCTCCCAACAACGGCCGCAGTCCGGACACGCCAGGCGCCAGGGCAGATACTCCACGTCAAGCTCCGCCCCGCGCAACGCCCCCCCAGCCGTCGCCGCCGTCCACGCCAGATTCAGCGTCCCCGGCACGATCGACTGCAACGGCCCCACGCGCAGCCGCACGCGCTGCACGCCCGACTCGCGCGGAATGTGCTCCGCTGCGATCCGGGCGAGCGCACGGGCAATCGAGAACTCATGCACAGTGCGCCTCCTCGCGCTGCGGCGCGCAGTGCTCGCGAACGCGCGCCACCACCGCGTCGATCGCGCCATGATTTCCGGCGCTGACGTGTTCACCGATGACCGCGTCGGCGATTGCGGCGCCGATCAGCCGCACCTTTGCCGGGAGCATCCCCAGCGGCTCCGCAAGTTCGAGCTGATTGGCGATCGACAGTCCGTGGGTCGACAGCACGTCGTCGTGCACCAGTGTGGGCCGGTCGCCGCTGCACCAATCAAGGTCAATAACCTCCCCTAGTGCCGCATCGTCGATCCGCACCGCGTCGACAATGATCAGCAGGCGCCGCGGGTGCTCAAGTAGATCGAGCAGCGCGGCCGGCCGCAGGTCCAAATCCGCGACTTTCACGCCCGGCAACTCGAACTGCCGCAGCGCCCGCGCAACGAGCGGGCCGAGCGCATCATCCCCTGCCATCACATTGCCGCAGGTGGCGACGAGAATCGGCGCTTCGCCGGACATCGCTCAACTCCACTGCCGCGAAAACCGCAAAAAGTGCACCGAGCAACTGATGCAGGGGTCGTAGTTGCGGATCAGGTGCTCGCAGCGCAACGACGCCTGCTCGTCGTCCAGATCGACGACACGCTGCGCCATCTCCCACAGGTCCTCCTCGATCGTCGTCTGGTTCTGCGCCGTCGGCGGCATGATGTGGGCCATCTCAATGCTGCCGTCGGCGCTTGTCGTGTATTCGTGCCAGCAGATGCCGCGCGGGGCTTCCGTCCCGTGTGCACCCGACCCAGCGCGCGGAGTGATCTCGACGCGGCACTGCGCGGGGCGGACGTATCCCTCGAGGATGTCCGCCGCCAGCGCCAGCGCGTGCACCGTCTCCAGCGCCCGCGCCAGCAAACTGTAGAAGTTGTTTTTCCACGGCAGGTTCTTCCCGACCGCCTTGCATACCTGCGGCACCAGGTCTGCCGCCCGCGCGTGCAGCCGGTCGGCGCAGAGGTTCAGCCGCGCCAGCGGTCCCACCATGTACGCCCCGCGCCCCTTGATGACCGAGTGCAGCGCCGTAGAGTGCGGCTTGTGCACCTCCTCCACCACCCGCCCGAACTCCTCCTGCGCCACGTCCAGCCCCTTGTTCGACTTGATCCGCCCGAGGTTCATCGGATAGCCGTCATCGGGGCTCAGCGCCACGAACTCGTAATCGCGTACGAGATCGGGGTACTCGATGTTCTGCGCCAGGAAGAGCGTCAGTTCGCACATGATATCCAGGCACGCCCGCACCTCCGGCA
>CAZNDQ010000016.1:0-19748 GCA_964571825.1 uncultured Planctomycetales bacterium
GGCACGCTGGACGAGGCGGCGCCGACGACCGCGGCGTGGCTGGGCGACGTGAACGGCGACGGGTTCAGCGACCTGATGATCGGCAACCCGCTGGCGGACCTGGTGTCAGACGTTCTTCCCAACGGTCGCCTGCTGGACACGGGCGAGGCGTACCTCATCTACGGCAGCAACACGGGGCTGAACAACCTGAACGCCTGGCCGTAGGCTGGGCGGCGGCCCCATGCGGCCGTAATTACTCGATCACAAAAAAGACGACAGAGCCCGCGGCCCTTCCGGTCGCGGGCTTTTTTTGCGCGCGGGCGGAACTGAGTTTGAGAACACGAAGAACTCGTGTGAGGTCGGTGCGGGCGGCGGGTACGGGAGGTAGTGACGGGCATTGGGCCGGGGGTCACTCGTTGCGGAGCCGCTCGCGAGTGCCGATGCGCCGGCGGGGGCGCGATATGCAGATACTACCGGCCGGCTATGCACATCCGAGTCGCGCCATGGGAGATGGAACGATGAAATCGACGTTGATGGGCATTCTCGCGTCGGTGGTCGCATGTCAGGCGTTTCCCGCGGGTGCGCGGGCGGGCACGGACGCGAGCTTTCAGGGTCTGGGTGACCTGGCGGGCGGAGCGTTTGGCAGCTTCGCGTTCGCCGTTTCGGGCAACGGGCTGGTGGTGGTGGGGAGCAGTCAGTCGGCGTCGGGTTTGGAGGCGTTTCGCTGGACGGCGGCCGGGGGGATGGTTGGACTGGGAGACCTTCCCGGCGGCGAGTTCCTCAGCGGCGCCGGCGAAGTGTCGTTTGACGGCGCGGTCGTGGTCGGGGGCAGTTCGTCGACCAACTCGGGAATCGGCCAGTTCGAGGCGTACCGCTGGACTGCGGCCGGCGGAATGGTCGGACTGGGCGACCTGCCACAATCGCAGTTTCGCAGCACCGCATTCGGCGTGTCGGCGAACGGCGCGGTCGTGGTCGGTCAGGGCGCGTCGCTGGCGGCGGGGATGAATCGCACGGAGGCGTTTCGCTGGACGGCCGCGAGCGGGATGGTGGCGATGGGCGATCTGCCGGGCGGGGTGTTCTGGAGTATGGCGACGGCCGTTTCGGCGGATGGGGCGACGATTGTCGGGGCTGGCGCGACGGATATCGGCTTCGAGCCCTTCAAATGGACGGCGGACGGCGGTCTGGTGCGGCTGGGCGACCCGGTCGGAAACTACTTTCCGGGAACGCCGTTCGACATCTCGGCGGATGCCTCGACGGTCGTGGGGCGGGGGACGGATTTTGACACGGGGCGAATCGACGCCTACCGCTGGACCTCGGCGACGGGATTCGTGCGGTTGGGCAGCCTCTCGGGCGCGCTGCCGAACAGCCATGCCTACGGCGTGTCCGGCAACGGGGGCGTGGTCGTGGGAGAATGCATCAGTGCGAACGGGCAAACGCGCGAGGCGTTCATCTGGCGACCCGGCACGGGCATGCAGCGCGTGCAGACCCTGCTGACGAGTCAGAGCGTGGACCTGACGGGGTGGACGCTGCGTTCGGCGGAGGGCGTTTCGGACGATGGGAGAGTGATCGTGGGATGGGGGATCAACCCGAGCGGAAACACGGAGGGATGGCTGGCGCGGCTGTGCACGGATACCGATGGGGACGGCATCTGCAACACCAGCGATGCGTGTCCGGGCACGCCGATGGGCGAATTCGCAAACGCGAACGGCTGTTCGTGCAGCCAGTTACCCGATCCGACGTGCGACGACGGCGACCCGTGCACGCTGGACGCCTGCGCCGTCGGCGAGTGCTCCCATGACATTGAGGACGAGGATGGAGACGGCGTTTGCGATTTGTTCGATGCGTGCTCCGCTACGCCCAACGGCGAGCCGGTGAATCCGGACGGATGTTCGTGCAGTCAATTGCCCGATCCGACGTGCGACGACGGCGACCCGTGCACGGTGGACACGTGCGAAGCCGGTGAGTGTTCAAACGTCGGGCAAGATGAGGACGAAGATGGCGTGTGCGACAACGACGATTTCTGTTCGGGCACGCCGATGGGTGAGCTGGTGAATCCCGATGGCTGCTCGTGCGGCCAGTTGCCCGATCCGACGTGCAACGACGGCGACCCGTGCACGGTGGATGCGTGCGCGGCCGGGGAATGCACCCATGAGCCGCCGGACAAGGACGGCGACAACGTGCCGGACGACTGCGACCCGCCGCTGGGAGGCGACATCGACGGCGACGGTGACATTGATCTGTTTGATTTTGTCACGTTCGCGATCTGCATCACCAGTTCTGGCGTGACGACTCCGCCGGACGGATGCACCGCGGACGAATTCGCCGCCTGCGACCTGGACGGCGACCTGGACGTGGATCTCATCGACTTCGTGACCTTCTCCGCGAACTTTGGCACGTAACGCGGGACGCGAGGCGCCGGTGCGCGGGCCGGCTGCAATCGTGCTTTCCCGACAGTCGTGCGCACATCTGTTCGACCGCTTCGGCGAGATCGCACCCCGGTCTGGTCGGAGCCATTCCTTTCGTTTATTTCAGTTCGATGGTGCGCTGGCCGGCCACGCAAGCACGTCGCAGGCGGCGGCGGGCTAGGGATGGGCGGATTGTTCGAGCTCGACGAGGGCGCGGGCGAGGTCCTTCCAGGTGAGGATGCCAACAAGGCGGTTTCGCGGGTCCATGACGGGGAGGCAGGAGACGTCGCGGCTGTGCATGAGATGGAAGGCCTCGGTGATGGTGCTCTCGGTGTCGATAACGATCAGTTCGCGGGTCATGATCTGATGGACGTGCCGGTCGAGCGTGCGCTGGTCCTGCGGCCGCTCCATCACGCGGTTGCCGACGAAGGGGCTGATGTGGCGGAAGAGGTCGCGGTCGGAGATGACGCCGACGGGCCGGTCGGCGTCGGTGACGACGAGGTGGTGAAAGCGGGAATGCGTGAAAATCTCCTGCACCTCGCGCAGGGTGGCGTCGCAGGAAATGGTCTGGACGCGCGTCGACATCAGTTTGCGAACCTTCACGTTGCCTCCCGGGCAATTCGCCGTATCCATCAAGGGTTATCGGCGTCGGCGCGCCGGCGGTTGACATTCCGAGATGGCCGCGGTGCCGCCCGGCGCCGAATCGCATAGAATGTGGCCGCGCCGCCGGCCACATGCTCGCAGGTCCGGTAAGGTGCATTTGCCAAGGTGAACTCTCGCATGAAGTCGATTCGCGAACAGATCGAGGAGCGGGTGCGGATGGCGCTGGTGCAGGCATTCGGCGCGGCCGGGGAAGGGGTCGATCCGGTGGTACGGGCGGCGAAGGAGGCGGCGCACGGCGACTGGCAGAGCAACGTGGCGATGAGCCTGGCGCGGACGGTGCAGAAGAACCCGCGCGAGACGGCGGCGGCGATCGTGGAGGCGCTGGCGATCGACGAGATCTGCGAGCAGCCGGAGATCGCCGGGCCGGGGTTCATCAACTTCCGCGTGCGGACAGAGTACCTGGCGAAACAGCTCGAGGCGATGCAGACGGATGAGCGGCTGGGGGTGGCGCGGGCGGCGCGGCCGCAGCGCGTGGCGCTGGATTTTTCGAGCCCGAACCTGGCGAAGGAAATGCACGTCGGGCATCTGCGGTCGACGATCATCGGCGAGTCGCTGGCGCGGGTGCTGGAGTTCGTCGGGCACGAGGTAATCCGCATCAATCACGTGGGGGACTGGGGGACGCAGTTCGGGATGCTGCTGCAATACGTGCGGGAGACGCATCCGGAGGCGCTGAAGGACCCCGAGTCGTTTCACGTCAGCGATCTGGAGGCGTTCTACAAGCAGGCGAAAGCGCGGTTCGACGCGGACCCGGCCTTTGCGGAGGCGGCGCGGCGAGCGGTGGTGGAATTGCAGAGCGGCGACCCCGCCACGCTGACGATCTGGCGGGCATTCTGTCACGAATCGCTGCGGCACTGTCACGAGATCTACGAGCGGCTGGGGGTGCGCGTCGAGGACGTGGGGGAGAGTTTCTACAACGACATGCTCGCGGGGGTGGTGAAGGAGCTGGAGCGACAGGGGCTGGTGACGACGAGCGCGGGGGCGCAATGCATTTTTCTGGAGGGGTTCGTCAACCGCGAGGGCGAGCCGCTGCCGATGATCGTGCGGAAGTCGGACGGGGGCTACAACTACGACACGACGGACCTGGCAGCGGTGCAGCACCGGGTGTTGACGCTGGGGGCACAGCGGCTGATCTACGTCGTCGATCTCCGGCAGCGGCAGCATTTCGAGATGCTGTTCGCGGCGGCACGGAAGGCGGGGTGGGCGGATGAGAGCGTGCGGCTGGAGCACATCGGCTTCGGCATGGTGCTGGGCGCGGACCGCCGGCCGATCAAGACGCGCGACGGGGAGACGATCAAGCTGAAGTCGCTGCTGGAGGAGGCAGAGGCGCGGGCGCTGCGGCTGCTGGAGGAGAACGAGAAGAACGAGGAGACGGCGCGGGGGCTGTCGCGGGAGGAGATGGCGCGCGTGGCGCGGGTGGTGGGGACCGGGGCCGTGCGCTATGCGGACCTGTCGCACAACCTGGCGAGCGATTACGTCTTCTCGTGGGAGAAGATGCTGGCGATGGAGGGAAACACCGCGCCGTACATGCTCTATGCGTACGCGCGAATCCGCAGCATCGGGCGAAAGGCGGGGATCGAGTTTGACCAGTTGCCGATGGCGCGGATTGTGCTTGGGCACGAGAGCGAGGCGGCGCTGGCGAAGATGCTGCTGCGCTGCGGCGAGGTCGTGGGAACAATGGCGGAGGAGCTGCGGCCGAATGTAATGACTGAGTATCTGTTCGAACTGAGCAAGGCGTTCAATCAATTCTATGACCGGCGGCTGGGGGTGCGGGTGATCGACTCGGAGACGGAGGAACTGCGGCTGAGCCGGCTGCGGCTGTGCGACCTGACGGCGCGGACGCTGCGGCTGGGACTTTGGATGCTGGGGATCGAGGTGCTGGACAGGATGTAAATGTAGTGAATCGTCAGAAGTCGAATGCAGATCAACTGCGGATTGCAGCTTGCGGATTGCGGAATAAAGCCATACGAGAGATGGGTGGCGTGATGGGCGGGCGGTGCGGTTCGAGATGCTTCGCAGCGCTCGGCATAACGGTGAGGGACGCTCAGTATGACGGCGTGCGGAGGTAGTCCTTGCGGTCAATGACGAGGTGGCGGAGGGCGTGCTGGCGGCCGGTGGTGATAAAGCGGCGGACCTGGGCGCCGACGTCGACGAAACCGACTTTTTCGTAGCAGCGGATCGCGGCGCGGTTGTCCGGGAAGACGACGAGACTGACGCGCCGCATGGCCCGGTGGAGAAACGCCTCGTTGAGCAGGAGGCGCAGGAAGGCCGTGCCGAGTCCGCGGCCGCGGACGGCCGGGGCGACGACGACGTGGCCAAGCCAGTTCTGGTCGGGGTCGCGGGGCATGGGGTTGAGTTCGGCGTAGGCCAGCGGTTGGCCGTCGAGGCCGGCGAGCAGGAGCGGGCAGCCGCCGGCTTCGCGCCAGGCGAGGACCTTGGCGGGCGTCAGCGGCGGGGATGTCTGCGGCGCGAGGTGGAAGAGTTCGGCAGGCGAGGCCACCCAGGCGGCGATAACGCGCGCATGATCGGCGGAGAACGGCGTCAGGGTGAGCGAGGGATGCGGGGCGATGGCCACGGCGCGTTTCCTGCCGGCGCCCAGGGCGGCGCGGACAGCGAGATTATATGAGACGCCAGGCGTGTCGACGCAAGTCGATGTCGCCACTCGCGCGGATTTGTCCGGCGGCGAGCGACTGCGCGGCCCGGGCTATGCCTGAACGGGAGCCGGGACCTGTTCCGTTGCGCTCATGGAGGCGAGTTTGTACGCCGTGCCGACTCCGAGCACGGCGAAGATGATGTCGATGATCCCCAGTTCCGCGAAGGCGAACTGGGCGGACGGCATCTGGGCGAGGTACGTGGCGCTCACGTCGTTAACGAAGCGGTCCTTCCACGCTTCGTAGGCGGGCTTCTCGGCATGCATCCAGAGAAGAATGGGCACCGACGCAGAGCGAAAATAGGCCAGTTGCTCCGGTGATACCTCGCCAGCGTTTTGTCCCTCGGCGTAGTTGCGCTCGATCATGAACGCGGCGTGTTGGTTTTCAGAAGTAAGTGCGGCAAATGCTGTGGCGTCAGCGCTCATCTCATTGAACATCTCGGGGGTGGCCGAATCGGCAACGCCCTTGCGCACCTCGGCGGGCGCGCTGAAATCGATGGCGAGGACCTTCCCGGCGAAGATCGAAGCGAGGGCGAGAAGTCCGCAGCAAACGCCGGCCAGCTTGCCGGAAGAACCGCCGATCTTGGCGCCGACGCCGACGAGGAGTCCGATGCCCCAGGCAACGTAACCGATCTCATAATTCGTAAGATAGGTGATGCCACCCCATGCAGCAGCACCGACAACGGCAGCGAGCGTGGCAACGAGCAGCGAGACCATGTTCACGTGACTCACTCCTACCAGAACCGTCAATAGCGGCGGCGGTCTGCGTTTCGTGTCGTGAAACGCGCACGCCCGACCCCGATGTTGTGGCGCAATGCGGTCGGGATCGACTGTACTTCGTGGAAACTGAAGAAAAACAGTACAGGTTTTCGGGATTCTACGGACCGGTAACGTCTGTGTTGGCGGCAAGTGAAACACAAAGCGACCCGAGGCCGCGGCCCGTAGGCGGGAGTTGTGGAACCGGTTGGATGAAGTTGTAGCGCCGGGATGCGGGAGTTACACTTGGCCCGGTGCACGAATCGTGACACCCGCCGTGGACCCGGCGGCAGGCGGAACTTGACGCCGTCCGCTATCTCAGCTAACGCGAATCCGTACAAGGGAGTAACCCCTGATGCTTGAGCGATTTTCCGACCGTGCGCGGCACGCGATGGCGCTGGCGAACCAGGAGGCGACACGGCTCAAGCACGACTATCTGGCGCCGGCGCATCTGATGCTGGGGATCATCGCGGAGGGGGCGTGCGTGGCGACGGAGGCGCTGCGGACGCTTGACGTGAACCTGGACGCGGTGCGCGACAAGGTGCATTCGCTGATGGGCAAGGGCGAGGGGGCCAACACGCCGGCGCGGCGGGCGCACTCGCAGGAACTCAAGGAAGTCATCCGCACGGCGATCGATGAAGCGCGGAAGTTCGGGCACCGGTACGTAGGGACCGAGCACCTGCTGCTGGGAATGCTGGCGCAGTCGGGGAGCATTCCGGCGAAGGTGCTGCGCGAGCAGGGGCTCGACATCGAGCGGGCGCGCGAGAAGGCGCTGGCGATGCTGCGCTCGAGCGTAGACCCGACGCACGATCTGGCACACTCGCGGCATGGCGACTTCGAATGGGTGCACCAGCAGGAACTGGCGAAGGCGTTTCGCTCGCCAAAGTTCTGGCACACGATGATCCTGGCGGTGGATTCGGCGAACCGGCTCGGTGCGGGCGAGATCGAGCCGCAACATCTGCTGCTGGCGCTGCTGCGCGATCCAAACAACGGCATCGCGGAGCTGCTGAAAGAGAAGGGCGTGACGGTGGACTGGCTGCGCGAGCGGCTCAACATGCAGAACGGCGCGTGAGGGGCGGCAGCCAATTACGAATCAGGGACTGGCGAGGAAGCGATCCCGGCGCGCCGCGGCAGCCGGCGTGACGCAGTGGGAAGAGCCATCGCACGCCGGCACACGGTGTGCAGACGCAGTTCTGTTTCCCCCGGGATGGCGGACGGTGTTCGGCAAGGCGCAAGAGCCGTCATCGTGACGGCGTCGTAGTGATCAACCTCATTTCATATCAGCCGGTGAAGTTGGCGGCGAGGGTGGCGAAGTCGGAGAGATCGACGTCGCCGTCGCCGTCGGTGTCGGCGCGCGAGTAGGCTTCGGGTGCGCAGGCGTCGGGCGGCGGGAAGGGGCCGGGGCCGCCGGTGTAGCAGACGGAGAAGGTGCTGAAGTCGGTGAGGTTGACCCGGCCGTCGCAGTCGAGGTCGCCGGGGGGGCCGCAGGGGCAGCCGTCGGGCTGCGGCGTGCTCGCGGGGTCGGCGGGGTCGCTGCACGCGTCGAGTTCGTCGCGGTCGTAGTGGCCGTCGAAGTCGCGGTCGATGCCGATGCGGCGCTGCGAGCCGTATGGAACGACGGTGAAGGTAACTTCATTACCGGCGGCCGCCGCGAGGCGGAGGGCGGATGCGAGAATCGTTTCGCTTGCACGATCGGTCTGCATGAGGCCGGCGCCGACGTATTCGTAGCCGCGCGGGAGGCCGGCCTGCACGCCTTTGGCGACGAGGCCGACGGCGAGGGCGTCGGCGAGAGCAATCATATCATCGAGCGTGGCGATGGCCGCGGGTGCGGCGCGGTTGGATTCGTCGTAGGTGATCTGCGCGCCGACAGCGGCGTGGGTGTCTTGGCCGAGGGGGCCGGGGAGTTCGAGGGCGTCGTTCACGTCGCCCATCGGCAGGTCGGAGCCGGCGAAGGCGAGGAGGAAGGCGACGAGATCAGCGACTTCCTGATCGGATTCGGGGCTGAAGAGCGGCTCGGTGACAAAGCGGGCGAGGGAGTCGACGCTGCCATCATGGAGGAAGCCGAAGCCGGCGTTGTTGGCGGTCTGGGTGAGTTCGAAGCCGACGCGGTCGTAGAGATTGCGCAGTTGGGGAATCTTGATGGCGAGGTTGGTGGAACCGTCGACGGAGACGACGGCGTGGTGGCGCTCGCCATTGGGGCCGGGGGGAATAGGGACGAACTGGAAGCCGGGGCCCAGGCGATAATCGGCGCCGATGCCGGTGGGCAGCGTGTGGCAGGAGACGCACTGGAGCCCGGCGTCGAGTCCGGCGGTGCGGTACAGTTCGAGGCCGTTGATGGCGTCGCCGTCGGGGAGCGGCAGGCCGGCGGCGGAGAAGCGTCCGGTGGTGAAGTGGCCGGTGAGGGGCAGCGCGTCGGGAAGCGTGTTGTCGAAGTTGCGGAAGGGATTCGGCGGGAAGTGAATTGTGCCAAGGAAGTCCTCGAACTGCTGCATTTCGACGGGGGTCAGGGTTACGTCGTCGCCAAGGAGGCCGATGAAGGCGCCGTTGAAGGCTTCGATGCCTTCGCGGTCGCCGCGCCAATGGTGCGGCTCCTTGCCAATGATGTCCTGAAGCGTCTGAGTGAGCATGGGGCCCTTCATCGGGTGCCAGTTCTGGCAGCCGAAGTCGATGCCGTTGCCGCAGTTCTGGTTGAAGACCTTGACGGGGCCGGGCGGGTCGCCGAGGTCCCAGGCGAGGCGGTCGATGCGGGCGTCGACGTGGCAGGAGGCGCAGGAGGCCTGGCCGAGGCCGGAGGTCTTGTGCGTATCGTAGAGGTGCTTGCGGCCGAGTCTGATCGCGGCGGGCGACGGATCGTAGAAGGGGACGCGGGCGATCTCGGTGCGGGCGGCGGTGTCGACGACGGAGATGGAGGCGTCGAACTTGTTGAGGACGTAGAGGCGGCCGGCGGCTTCGCGGAGGGCGAGGCCGGTGGGGCCTTCGCCAACGGCGATGGTCTGCGGGGCGCCGGTCCGCGCGCCGGCCGCGTCGACGACGATGACGTTGTTCGAACCCATGCCGCTCACCCATGCGGTGGTGCCGGTGCCGTTGAAAACGATGCCGCGCGGATCGCCGAGCGAGACGTTTCGGCCGGGTTGGGGAATCGTCGGGGCGGCATAGGTGAGGTGGGGGTTGAGATCGACGACGGACGCGGCCGCCGGCGCGTCGGGGTCAAGCAGTGCGACGAGCACACGGATGAAGATGCCGCGGACGACGGGCTCGAAGCGGACTTCGTTGATGCCATCGGTACCGATGACGGCGAGGTGGCCGGTGGCGGGGTTGACGGCGAGGGCCATGCAGATGTTCATCAGGCGCGTGGCATACGTGATGTTGAGCGTGCCGACGTCGATGATGGCGACATCACGGTCGGGGAGGTCCCAGCCGACGGGCCGGCCGGAGAGATCGGCGTCGGAACCGCTGACGAGATTGGTCCAGTCGTGGGCATTGTCGTCGAACCAGTTGCCGGCGGCGTCCTTCTTGACGATCAGGCCGACGGGCGGCGGCGGCGGGTTATTGGGATTCGGCGCGGGGAAGATGACGGCGCCCTGATTCGGCGGGGGATTGGTTCCGCCGTAGGGGCCGGCCGGGTCGCTGACGACGTTGGGGGGAAAGCCGTTGTTGATCGTGCTGCCGCCGCCGAGGATCGTCGAGCCGTTGCCGGATTCAAAGATGGCGGCGTAGACGCGAGCGCCGTCGGGGCTGACGGCGAGGGCGCGGGGGTCTTCGGCGTCGATGTCGAGGCGGATGGGGGCGACGGAGAGGTCGGCTTCGTCGAAGACGAGGATGGTGTTGGCCTGGGAACAGGAGACAAAGGCGCGGCGCGGGGCGCCGGCGAAGACGACGTCGCAGGGTTCATCGTCTGTGGCAAGCGTCGCGATGACGTTGCCGGCGGCGAGGTCGACGACGCTGACGGAATCGGAGATGTGATTGACGACCCAGGCGCGGTCGTTGGAGGCAGCCCGGACGGAAACAGGGTCGAGGCCGACGGGGATGGAGGCGACGAGTGTCGGCAGGCCGGTGGAGACGTCGAAGACTTCGAGGCGGTTGTCGGGGGTGTTGACGGCGAGGAGGATGTTGCCGTCCGGGGTGAGGTCGAGCGGGTGGACGTGCGGGTTTTCCCAGTTGACGAAAGACTGGGCGTGCGCATTTGCTGAACAAGCGGTGGCGATGACGAGCGCGAGCGCGGCGTGACGCATGGGCGAACTCCGGGTGCGAGGGGTTTCGTTGACCAGTTTCGCGTGTCCGGGCCCGACGGTCGGACGCGCAGCCGGACGGCGGCCGCCGCGAGAGCGGCCGATCGAGACGTTCACTGTACGGCCGGGCGCGGCGGCGTTCAAACGAAATCCGCGCGAGTGTGCGAATCGGGCGCGTGCGCGTCGTGTCGCGCGGCCGGCTGCGGGGATATGATGCGGGCGGGCGACGCGGTTTACTCGTTTTTTCGGAGCAGGCAGTGCCGGAGCTTCCCGAGGTCGAGACGGTGGCGCGGCAGTTGGGCCCGATGTTGATCGGGCGCACCGTGCGGCGCGTACAGATCATTGACGCGAAGCTGGCGGGGCTGGACCAGGCGGCGCTGCGCGGGCGGACGATCGTCGACGTGCGACGCGTGGACAAGCGGGTGGTGCTGGAGCTGGCGGCGCGGGGGAATGGCGCGGCGCCGGTGTGGCTGGCGGTGCATCTGCGGATGACGGGGCGGCTGCTGTGGAACACGACGGGCCGGACAGGGCGTATCGCGCACCTGCGGGCGCGGATTCGCTGCGACGAGGGGCAGTTGCTGTTCGTCGATGCGCGGCGGTTCGGGACGATGACGGTGTATGAGGAGCGAGTTGAGGAAACCGGGCTGGATCCGCTGTCCGCGGTTTTCTCGACGCGGGCGCTGGAGCAGTTTGTCGAACGAAGCCGGCAGCCGATCAAGACGTGGCTGCTGCGGCAGGACCGGCTGGCAGGGTTGGGGAACATCTACGCGTCAGAGGCGCTGTACGCGGCGCGGGTGAGCCCGCTGCGCGCGGCCGGGTCGCTGACAGCAGAAGAGCTGGCGCGACTGCGGCGGGCAATCCGGTCGATTCTGCGGCGGGCGATCCAACATTGCGGCACGACGTTTTCGGATTTTCAGGGGGCGACGGGCGAGGTCGGGGGGTTTCAACGATTCCTGCGCGTGTATGAGCGGGAGGGCGAGCCGTGCGCGCACTGCGGCGCGGCGATCGCGCGGATCGTACAGAGCGGACGAAGCACCTACTACTGTCCACGTTGCGCTGTGTGAATGAGCATGTTGGTGAAATCGCGCTCGTCAATTCGGTGACGGCAGATTTCGCGGCCATTGAGATTAATGACGGGCACGTCGTCGGTGTATTGCGCGCGCTGGGTGGGGTGATGGCCGTCGTCGATGTCGATGATGTCAAGGGTGAAGGGGATGCGCCGGCGCACGCGCTCGATGACGAAGAGGGCGGCGTCACAGAGGCGGCAGTCGGTGCGGGTGTAGAAGGTGACCGTGTTCATCGGGCGGGGTCGATGAGAGCCTTGATGACTTTGGCGGAGCGGACGGCGTCGAGGGCGGCGGCGGCCTGCGTCAGGCCGAAGGGGACGCAACGGACGCGGTCCCAGGGGCAGTCGTCGGCGGTTTGGCGGATGATCTCGACGGCGCGGTGGAAGTGGGAATAGTCGCTGCCCCAGCAGCCACGAATCTCGAGGTGCTTGCGATTGATCTCGGTGTGCGGGTTGACCGGAACGGCGCCGTGGTCGGTGTACTGGCCGACGACGACGACGCGGCCGGCGTCGCGCGTCCAGCGCAAGGCATGGACAACCGCAGCGGGATTGCCGCTGGCTTCAATGGTAATGTCAGCGCCGCGTCCGCCGGTGTAAGAGCGGACCCATTCTTCGCGCGCGAATTCATCGTGCGACATGAAGTTGAGCGTGGCGTCGGCGCCGACGGCGCGGGCGTTGTCGAGGCGGTCGTCGGGGGCGCCGATGCACAGAACCTGTCCGGCGCCGCTGAGGCGCGCTAGGGCAACGACGGAAAGGCCAACGGGCCCGCTTCCGAGCACGAGCACGGAATCGGTGAGGCCGATCTCGGCGCGGTCCATCGCATGCAGCGCGGTCGGCAGTGAGCAGCCGCCGGCCATGAATCGTTGCGGATCGACGCCGTCGAGAGGGATGACCTTCGTGCCGGGTCGGAGGTAGAGATACTGTGCCCAGCCGCCGGCGAGCGTGTCGGCGACGCCGAACGTGATGCCGTAGACGCGGCGACTCGGGCAGCGGGTCGAGGCTTTGGCGACGAGGCAGTACCAGCAGGCGCCGCAGCTCCCGTGGACGTCGAGGAAGGTGACGGACTGACCCTCGTGGATGGGCCGGCCGGTGACGTCAAACATGCGGCCGCGGAGGCGGGCGATCACACCGACGCTGACGTGGCCGGGGATGATGGGATAGGGGACGCCGGCGAGCCGGCCGTCGTGCAGGTGTACGTCGGTGCCGCAGACCTCTGAGTAGGTGACGCGCATCAAGGCGGAATCGGGGGCGAGTTCGGGGATCGGCAATTCCTGCAGCTCGATGGACTGTCCCGGCTGCGGCATCACAGCCGCGAGGCAGTTGGTCATGGCGCGTACCCCCGGGGGCCGATTGGAACGTGAGTACCAGGCGGGCATTCTGCTGCTTTTTGACGCGCCGGACAATATACGATTTGTGAATTGGCCGTGGCGGGCGCGTCTGGGTTGAATCGCTCAGGGGCGGGAATCGGCGGTTTGCGGTGTTGCGAGGCGTGAGGTTTACCGGCACCAGCCAGGAGGCGCGGAAGGGTTCAAGTTTTTTTTACCGGCTTGTCGATACAGAGTTTGCGTAAGTTGCCTAGTTTAACATCGGGCTGTTAAACGGGGATTATCAGGCGTCGTACGCCGAAGCACACTTGTCATAGATCGGGTCGGAGTCCCCGGTCGCAACAACCACAGTCCGCAGAGCAGGCTCGTCTCCGGCAGGAGGCCCCGGCGAGACGTGGGAACATTCCCCGAGTCTCGCGGACACCGGGAGACATTGCATGTCGCTGGAAGCCGTACTTGAGAGGTACATGGGACACGTGCTGGATGGAAACCGCCAGGGCTGCTTCGAGGCGTTCGAGGCGGCGCGGGCCAGCGTGAAAACGGGTGAGGAGCTGTTCACCGGAGTGATCTGGCCGGCGATGGAGCACGTGGAGAAGCTATACCGGGACGATCGGATCAACCGCGTGACAGAGCAGATGGCGACGCGGATCAACCGCCAACTGGCGGACCAGGTACGGCGATTCCTCGAAACGCGGACGCCAAACGAAAAGTCGGTTGTGCTGACCTGCGCGGACGGTGAGCCGGAAGAGTTGGGCGCGCAGATGCTGGCGTACCTGTTCGAGTGCCGCGGGTGGAAGGTGTACTTCATCGGCGGCGGAGTGCCGAACGACGAGATCATTTCACTGGTCGGACAGGTCAACCCGGACATCCTGTTGATATACGGGACGATCCCGCAGGGGGTGCCGGGGGTGCGGCAGCTTATCGACACGATTCGTGAGATCGGCGTTTGCCCGGCGATGAACATCCTGCTGTCGGGTGGCGTGTTCAATCGGGCAGACGAGTTGTGGGAGGAAGTGAGCGCGGACCTGTTTGCGGCGGACGCGCTGGGTGTGCTCGAAATCGCCGAGCAGGCCGAACCGCGGCGCGCGCAGCCAACGCTGGCGGGGGTGCCGAAGAAGCGTCGTCGCCGTCGGAAGCCGCCGTTTCTGGCAGGCGTCGGAGCGTAGGTCCGCTCGCCCCATCACGAGGCGGCGGGAGGCAAGGGACGGAACCGACGGTTGCCGCAGTTCGAGTTGTCGCACCGCGGACCCGTAGCGGTGTCGCGCGGAGCGAGCACGGGTGCCCGATCCAACCTGAACGGATGCAAAGTGTCTGACCGGCCGGTAAGATGGAGTCCCGGCGGCTGAAGCGCGCGTCCCGGAAACCCGCTTTAGCTGCTGGAAGGGAACCCCTACGGAAACCGCTGCATGGGCCAGACCCTCATTCGCACTCGTCAAGCTCCCCGCGCAGATTCCCGCAAATCTCCGGCCGGTCGGCCCGGGGTACAGCGTCTGAGCCTGCGACGGGGCGCGCTGGGCGTTGCCCTCGGGTTCGGTGTGTTCGCAATGGGGGCACTGCCCGGATGTTCGGTGTCGCGTCTGGCGACGGCGGATCGCTATTCGCGCGGGCTGATCATGATCCTGCCGGGGATCGAGGGGCGAAGCTGGTTCAACTCGCGCCTGGCGAACGGTCTGGAATCGGGCGGGATTCCGGCAGCGATCGAGATTTATGAATGGGGCATCGGCAACCCGGCGGGGCTGCTGATCCACCTGACGGCAATCGAACGGAATCGGCGTCAGGCGGAGCGGATCGCCGATCGGATCATCAGCTATCAGCAGGATTTCCCGGGCCGTCCGGTGCATCTGATCGGCCACTCGGCCGGGGCGGGCATCGCGATTCTGACGCTGGAGCAACTGCCGCCCGATCACCCCGTGACGTCTGTCTATCTCCTCGCCGCGGCGATCTCGCCGAAATACAACCTCTCCAAAGCGCTGGAGCGGACGGAGCTGGGCATCTGGAACTTCTATTCCAATCAGGATGTGGGGTTCCTGGCCGTGGGCACGTCGGTGTTCGGCACGGTGGATCGGTCGCACACGGCGGCCGCGGGAGCGGTCGGATTTTCGCGTCCGGAGCGGTTGAGCGACCGCGGCAAGCATCTTTACGAAACGCGCCTGCACGACGCGCAGTTCAACCGGCGGATGAAAGACGCCGGGGCGACCGGGGGGCACCTCGGGTGGACGGAGCCCGAATTCGCGCGGAAGTGGCTGGCACCGATGCTGCTGGCGGATGCCCGCGCGCGGTCGGCGTCGCCGTATTCGCTGACGGCGACGCGGGCGCAGCAGCCGTCGAAGCCCGCCGACAAGGCGGAGCAGATGGAACCGGTGCCCTGATGAGCCTCTACCGGTTCGGCGGGAGGAGCAGCGGCAGACGGCGCGGCAGCACGCGGATCTCGACGGGCAGAAACCCGGCCACATCACCGTCCAGTTGCAATGGCACCCGTTGCGGAGAATCGATTCGCACATAGGCATGCTGGCCGTAGTAAACTCCCCTGCTGCCGAGGTGGATACGGCGCAGCACGTTGCAGGTGTGGCGAACAAGGCCGACACGCCCGGAGCATTCAAAGACACACAGGTCAATCAGTCCGTCGTTGCCCGTGGCGCGCGGGTGGAGGCCGAGCCGCAGTGCGTAGCTGGGCAGGTTGGCCAGCACGGCGAAGCCATGACCGGCAAACACCTGCCGCCCGTCTGCCTCGACATGCAGGCGGGGGTATCGATGCTCGAAGAAGGTCCGAACGATGGGCTGGAGGTAGTTCAGCCTCGTAATGTGGCCGTTGCGGGCGGCGGTGACCCTGCGGACAACCTCGGCATCGAAGCCGCAACCGGCCGAGGTGACGAAGGTCAGGCCATTCGCTTCGCACAGGTCGATGAGGTCGATCTGCGCGGCGCGCAGGGTGTCCGCCACCGCATCGGGGTCGGCACGGTAGCGGTACAGGCGCGACAGCAGGTTCTCGGTGCCGCAGGGGATGGCGAGAACGGGGATGTCCCTGCCGGCGAGCCCGATGGCCGCTTCACGAATCGTACCGTCCCCTCCGACAACGACGGCCGCAGCATTCCCGGCGGGAATGGTCTGCGCGAGCGTGGTAATGTTGGCCCCCCGCATACTGGTAAGAACCGTGGCGGTGAAACCACGGGATTCGAGCGTCGGGGTAAGCCGGGCGACCCGTTGGCGCGTGGCGGCACCCCCGGCCCGCGGGTTGACCAGGATGTAGACATGCTGGATCACCGATGACCCCGAAGGAACGGACGCCCGTCGGCGCCTCAATCTAGCCCTTGACCGCGGGCCGTCAAACCGGCCGATGGCACAGTTGCGGTCCGGCGCCGCCGCGTTAAGATGTTGGGGTTTCGGACTCTACGCCCGCCGACTGCGACCAGGCGCGACTCCCGGACGGGGAGGCCGCGGCGGCGAGCGCCCTACCTCGATGGAGGCGAACCCGAGCATGATGGACACGATGGTGGCTCAGGCGTTGATGCCGGCGTCGATTGAGACGTTCGATGACTACAACCGACTGCGGAAGGCGGCGTGCGCTTCGATGGCCGCGTTTCACTCGTTTGCCGAGGAGGTGGACAAGGCGACGTCGCAGGCGGGCTCCACTGCGGACCGCAGCATGGCGCACAAGCTGGGGCTTTGCCAGGCGATTCTCGGCCGGCCGATGTGCGCGATCGAATTGCTGGGGGCGGCGTCGGATTCGGCACTCAAGCACTTTGTGCTGGGGCGGTGTCTGCGCGGCGCGCGGCGATTCGCGGAGGCGCACAAGAGCCTGGAGCGCGCGGCGGCGGCGGGTTTCGACGAGAAACGATGCCGGCTGGAGCAGGCGCGGGTACATCTGGACGAGCATCAACTGGACCAGGTGATGGCGCTGCTGTCGAAGACTTCGTCGTCGAAGGAGCACGAGGCAGACTGGCACTATCTGCAGGGCGCGGTGCTGATGCGGCGCGGGGAGTTCCCCGAATCGATCGGACACCTCGAGGCGGCCCTGCAGGCCGACGGAGAGCACCGGGAGGCGATGTTTCTGCTGGCCTATGTGCTAGACCTGACGGGCGCGGACGACGACGCGCTGCGGCTGTACGAACACTGTGCCCAGACGCCGCCGGTTCACGTGAACGCGCTGATCAACCTGGCAACGATTTACGAAGATCGTGGGGCGTTCGATCGGGCGGAGGAGTGCCTGCTGAAGGTCCTGGGGACCGACCCGAACCACGCACGGGCCGCGCTGTTCCTCAAGGACGTGCGCAGCTCGATGTCGATGTTCTACGACGAGGATCAGGAGCGCGTGCTGGAGAAGCGGAACGCGCTGCTGGATACGCCGATTTCGGACTTCGAGCTGAGCGTGCGATCGCGGAACTGCCTGAAGAAGATGAGCATCGACACGCTGGGCGACCTGCTGAACATCACCGAGCCGGAGCTGCTGGCGTACAAAAACTTCGGCGAGACGTCGCTGCTGGAAATCAAAAACATGCTGAGCATCAAGGGCCTGCGGCTGGGGCAGTTGCGCGAGCAGGGCCCGCAGAAGGCGATCCCGACGGGCGGCGGCTACGCCCCGAGCGGGTCGCCGTCGGTGCTGAGCAAGCCGGTGAGCGAGCTGGAGCTGTCGGTTCGCGCGCGGAAATGCCTCCAGAGGCTGGGGATCAACTCGCTGGGCGAACTGTGCATGCGCACGGAGGCCGAGCTACTCGGCACAAAGAACTTCGGCCAGACATCGCTGAACGAGATCAAGCAGCGGCTGGCCGAGAACGGGCTGGCGCTGCGCCGGCTGGATGACTGAATCTATGCCACCACCGTGGGGAGGTGAGGCGATCTTCCCCGCACGACGACAACCGACCGCCGCGCAGCGGAGTCGCGCCACCTCCCGAAGCATCTGTTGCGGGCTGATATCGTTCGGCCTGTGCGCGAGCGGCGCCCTCTGGGGTGCAGCCCCCCCGCCGCCGTCTGAGCCGGATCCTCCATCATCGTCCGCGGCGTCGCACGTGGTTCGCGTCATTCTGCTGCGCGACGTGTCGCGGTTCGAGATCGCGATGGACAGCCCGTTCTCCGTCCGCGACGGGATGGGGCGAACGGTCTCGAAAATGCTCCCGCCGATCGGCCGGACGGCTGCGCACGTGCGGCACCAGAGCCCGACGGCGCTGCGGCTGGGGAGCGAACAATTCAGTGCGTCGATCCTCGACCTCGTACCGCAGAAAAATGGCGCGGCGGCCCTGGTCGTGCAGGCGGGGACGGACGGGCAGCCGGCCCTGTGCCGCTATCCGGGGGTGATCCGCTGCCTGCTCAAAGACAACGGGCGCGCGGACATCGTCAACATCGTCGACGTGGAGGACTATCTGCGCGGGGTGTTGCGCGGAGAGGTCTATCCGAACTGGCAGCCGGAGATGCTGCGGGCGCAGGCGATTGCCTCGCGCACCTACGTGCTGCACGAAAAGAACACGCTGGGGCGGTCGCGCGAGTGGGACGTGACGGCAACGCAGCGGTCGCAGATGTATCTGGGGCTCGATCCGCGCTGTCGCACGGAGTCGATCGACGCGGCCGTGGAGGCGACGCGCGGGATCGTGCTGACGTGGCGGTTCGAGCAGGGCGACCGCATCTTCTGCACGTATTACAGTTCGTGCTGCGGCGGTGTGACGCAGGATGCGTCGCACGTCAACCACGATCCGCCGATCCCGCCGCTGGCGGGCGGCGTGCGTTGCGAAGACTGCTGGCGGGCACCGAAGTCGTCATACCGCTGGGGCCCGGTCCGGCTGCTGAAACGGGACATCGCGCGGGCGCTGCGCGAGCGCCACGCTCAGTTTTCCGGCCTGGACCGTGTCGATACCGTTCTGGTGACGGCCACCGACCCGTTCGGGCGGGCGCGGACGATCAGCGTCGTGGACGGCAACGGCCGGTGGCACGAGATGAAGGCCGAGAACTTTCGACTGACGGTTGATCCGCCGGGGATGACGATCAAGAGCACGCACTTTCAGATGCGCGACGAGGGGGCCGAGATCGTGCTGCTCAATGGCCGGGGGTGGGGGCACGGGCTGGGCTTGTGTCAGTGGGGTGCGGAGGGCATGGCGAGACGCGGGCTGAACGCCGAGCGCATTCTGCGTCACTACTTCCCGGGGTCGAAGCTGGTGAAGGCGTACGATTGAAGCGCAGGTAGAACGGTCCCCAGGTGTGCGCGGGGCAGGCAGCGGGACTCGGTGCGGCCGTCGGGGAGCGGGCCGGCGGGCGGCTGGGGCCGTTTCCGCCGCCACTCCACACCGTTTCGCTGCGGTCGCCGGCGGGATTATGATGGATCCCTTCCGGACCCGGGTTTAGATGGGATGAGGCGTGATCGAAGGCGTCAGACGGGGCGGGCCGACGCATGCGATGCGTCTGGCACGCGACGTGCTTGAATTCAATCGGACGGGCGTCCGGCCGTACGGGACATCGGCCCCGCCGGTCCGCGTCGATCAGAAAGGAGATCGTGAATGGCTACCGCAGTTGAGCAGTTCATGGCCGGCGTGATCGCCAGAAACCAGGAGCAGAAGGAGTTTCATCAGGCGGTGCACGAAGTGGTGGAGTCGGTCATGCCGGTGCTCGATCGCCACCCGGAGTATCGGAAAGCGAAGATCCTGGAACGGATCGTCGAGCCGGAGCGCGTGCTGATGTTCCGCGTGCCGTGGATGG